>NZ_JAUBTL010000011.1:10430-143786 GCF_036702475.1 Microcoleus sp. D2_18a_B4 | reverse complement strand
ATCCCACGAATACTTAAGAGAAGTCGATCGTGGGGAACCCGTAACGGATTTTTGTGACATAATATTATTCTCAATTGTGTGAGCAATTGAGAAAACAGCAGTCATCGGGCGCCAACCCGGTGGCTGTGTTGCTTTCTCTATTTTTGACGATCGCACTAAAACTCACTTCACGTCAAGTCTCAAAATCGGTCATTTTAAGTCTATTTTTACAAGTAGCCGCCAATGATAGGCGGCTATGCCAGAAAATACACACAAATACTAGCAAATACTCTTACTTGTAAAGCACCACATTTTTCTTGACTAGAGGGATAGGTTTGTTCAAGAGCGGTAGCTTAAGCACGGCGCGATCGAACTCACAATCAGCCAGTGGCCGACGTTCATCAGGCTTGACTTTCTCTCCTACCACAATTATTTCCTTAGTCTGTTTTGCATACTTAGTGGCAGAAGTGCTTTCACTTTCGTTGAACCCATCTTTGTCTGGTGTCGCGTCAAATATTTTCAGTATCGCCGTGAACAAAGCTATCCCGTCTTCTTTGTTTCTGACATAAGCATATCCTTCAAGGCCTTGTAGTCGGGCAATTTGACCACTATAAGACAAACACTCTTTACCCTTTTTCCAGACATACTTAGTGTCACCAAAAATAGTTTTAATTTTGTTTGCCCAACCTTTGATATCTGCGGGTGTTACCAGTTTTGCAAGTTTGGTTTGAGCGATTTTCGGATCGTCGGTGTAACCCGCGCATCTCACCCATTTAACCCCTACTTTTTTGTCAGGGCTGACAAAGTAAAGTTCAATCAACGGGAAGCCGCGTAGAGGTGGTTTACTATTTTTACCGGGTACACTGCCAACACTTGCGCTTTGCTGATAGCCAATAGCAGTGATGTGGTAGATAATATCGCGGGCAGTACCCGAAAGTATGTAGCTAGTAGTTGTGTCTTTTTCGTTTGGGAAGTATTTAATCCACCGTCCTACTCTTTCTTTACTCTTAGGCACAACGTCTATGTATTTTGGTTTAGACCAAGACTCTTTCTGTGCTTTGTCGGTTGGCGGCTTAGAAAACTCTTTCCACCATTCCTCAAAATCGATACCACTAGTAGCAAGCAGTTCGTTAACTGCAAAAAGCAGGGATGGTTCGTCATCACCGAGAGTGAGAGGTTTTTTTGGGGGTTTTTGAGGCATAAATAGAATAAAATAAAAACTTTTAATCAAGTTTAGCGTGTTACCGTAATCCACCGTAATAAATTTCAACCCTAATAGGGTTAGGACGGTGGTTCACCGTAATAAATCCAATAATCACAAGCTATATTGTTAAAAGCAGAAATCAGAGTATATTTAGCCATGCCTAGAAACAAACGGCAATTTTCTTTTTTAGAACGGGCTCTTAAAGTAGCGGGTGCTACGCCTACCACAGGAAGCGTCTTGGACAATTATCTAAAATATAAGACTGGCGTCAACAAACGCAATGGAGGTACGATCCCACCTGATGCGCGCAAGTTAGTTTCATACTCTTTAGCTCCATTTGGCGGCCCTGATGCGAGCGCTGCAACTACCGCAAGCAAGCGATACAGAGCAAACATTAGTAAATTTTCTAATGACTGGCGCACGGGTGGTGGCAAAATAAGTAATGCTGACATTGGATACGCGCTTGACGATCCAGCTAATCAAGTCGATGCAGCCTATTACCCTGCACAAATGAAAGTCTTTGTACCTGATGGCGGTGCAACTGCAGTTGCACAACCTAGAATTTCGGGAATCACAAAACGTTCGTACAAAACTAAAGTTGGTAAAAGTTACACGCTACCTTTTGGCGCTATTGTTGGGAAAGACGATCAAAATGAGTACCGAGAGCAAATGAAAGTTCTTAGCACTAAAGCTAAAGGAGCAGGCGCAACAAGTATTACTTTTGTCCCTGAAGAGTGGGGTTCTCCTGCTAAAGAAGCTACTTCTGGAACATAATAGGATGATAAATTCGGTTCAAATTCTTAATAGCTTATCCAGCTCGCTAGAGCTGTGGATACCTCTCAATTTGTCAAAGGAGGAATTTGAATTAGAGTTGCATCGTTCTGCTGTATTAAGAACGGCTTTAAACGATTTGTTGCAAGGAAAATTATCAATATCCGATTATTTGGAATTTGTAGAATTTTTAAATATAGATATTGATAATTACCTTGACAAAATCGAGGAAAACTTGCAATCCACCCCGGTTGTTCATTTGAGGTAAAACGTGTTAACACTTAATGACTTAGCAGAAATTCAGGCAAACGGCGATTATCGTCCCAGTCAATTACCAATAACAGAAAATCAATTTCCGACAATTGCACACCAATCTGTTTTAAAGGAGTTTTTTAAAGATGGCATTAAAACGGGTGAAATTAGGCTAGAACTGGGCGCTGATGCTGTATGGTTGCAATTTGATTGTGACTGTATAGATGCGTTACCGTACTGTCAAGCACAATGCTGCGCGTTAATCGGTACTACTGTACTACCTGAAGAGTTGCTTAATTTTAACTACCCGGTAGATATATCGCCTAATGCGGAAATAGAAATTACTATGCAGCGCAGCGCAGATGGTTTCTGTAAATGTTTAAACAGAGAGAGTCGTACTTGCAACATTTACGAGAATCGCCCAGATACTTGTAAGGCTTTTCATTGTACTAAAGGTGCGGATGTAAGAGGATGGAAGCTTGGTAATCGAGTTAATAGGCAATCTTTTGTGTGATGGTTGACATATTTTCCGATGATTCCCGATGGTTTGATTTTGGTACTTTACTTGCTTTACCGACTTGGCAATTATTTTCATCAGGTGCTTTAGGGGGAAAACTATTTGAGGTAAAGTTTGAACTCGATTGGAGCGCTTGGGAAACAAACAGTACGGGAAGGTTTAAAAGTTACTGTTTGTTAAATTTTTACTATCGCCGAAACGGTGTTTTTGATGTTAGCGAAAATCAGGCAAAAAGAATATATCTAAAACCAGGTGCACAAATTATACGGAGTCCCGTACCAGAGGAATTTATCAATGAAGCATCTAATGTGGTAACTAGAGTCCCTGGATTCAGGTATCAAACTTTTAAAAAAGCTGCGATGGACACACCGGAGGCGGTTTTTCCGTGGACTTTAAAGCTGAGATACTTAGTGCACTAACACCGGAGAAACAAACTGAAGTGACAACAAAGGATTTACTAGAAATAATCATTTTAATTATTGGTGGGGGTGGTGGTGCTGCAACGGCTGGCTTTGCTTTTGCTATGTCGAAATACAGTACCCGTCTGGAAAACTTATCCCTTCAGGTTGAAAAACACAATTTCAACTACGGGAGAAAGATGCAGCAGAATATCGATAATTTAGTTGTTGAATTAGGGGTACTAAAATGTGACATTCGGGATATTAAAGGGGTACTTGTGCGAGACGGGGTATTGCACGATCGCGCGGGTTTCCCAGGTGAAAACATCCCTAAAAAAACAGGATGGACAATAGAAGATGCTTGAGATTGACCGCTATGCCTATCGCTTTCTGATGTTTTCACTTTGTACAAGCGCCGTAGCGGTCACATTTAGTAGTCTAGCGATCGGGCTTAAGGCGACGGGAGATGCACCCGTAAATTTAACGACACTGGCAACTACTTTGTTCGGTTTTGCGATCGCACTAGCGACTAAAGTTAAGGGTAGTTAGTCAGTCTTTATGTGTATTTTCTGGCTTAGCCGCCAATTATAGGCGGCTATTGTTAAAAATGAAGGTAAAACATGGCAACAATCACACCGGGTACAGGCTCAACGATCAATGCAACCACGATCGAGGGCCAGTTGTGGCAATTGGTACACCTGATTAACAGTGCCGAAAAGGGGTTGACTACTCAACGATTCAATGTCACCAAAAGTGATGAGCAAGTTTTAGAAGGAGATTTTACGATACCAGGTGCGGTCACTTACGACAGTTCAACGGGTATTTTTTCTGCAAGCGCTGCTCCTTACTTGCCCACGCTTACTTTTATTATCGGTTCACCTCCTGGAACGATAAAAGCGACATTTTTAAGCCAATATTTTATCGATACCGTAAACTACATCATCTACTTGCAAAATCAGTCAGCTAAAAATCCTAACAACCTAACTAACTGCACATTGAGTTTTGACTACAACTCCCTTGAGTACGCGGGTAGAATTGTACTACCGTACAGTGTTGGCATGGGTACAAATGGTTCAATTGTTGAAACAGCAACAGAATGGTTGCTGACTTAAAAACATGACTGAAGTTAAAACTTGGGGAGTAACGATCGAAGATAGCGCTCTCGCTTTTTCAACCGAGGGGATAAACCCTGGCAAATGGTTACAGGATACCGCAAGTGCGGTAGTGGGAGCTATCAAGAAGGGAGTACAGACGGTTGTTGAGTTTGGGAAAAAAATATGGGAGGGAGGCAAAGAGTTACTTGGTGCGATCGCACGTGGCGACTGGGATCTGTTTGGGCAATGGTTAAAAAATGATCCGTTGGGTTTTCTAGCCGGCGGTGCGGCGGTCGCGGTTGCGGGTTGGTTTATTGGTAGTGCTACCGGGTTAACAGCCCTAGCTAGCGGTGGTATAGCGTCAATGTGGAGCGCTTTAGGAAGTGTTAAGTTAGGCGGGGTTGCGCTAGGGGCAATGTTACCCACACTACAGCAAGCGATAGTAGGCACTACAAATACAATTCTAAATGTGGATTGGTTACAAAGTGATAATGCTATTCTTGCTGAATTAAAGGCAGTTCACTCTTCATTTATGAATACTTTCGGAGAGAGTGTCGGCAGGTTACTTGTAGGTTTGTTTTTGGGTGGTGGTAAATCTAATCCTAAGCTAAAAATAAACATCACCGGGGCGGCTGCGGTAGCAATTCAAGCTGAGCAAGACACAGGGAACTCTATCACTGAGGAACTGATTGATGAGTTATCAAACCTAACCAATGCTTTTATTCGATACGCACGAAATTTAGCCGTTAAAATCGGCTACATGAACTTGAGGAAATACGCTCGCGAAAACATTAGAACAGGTATAAAAGCAATTGATGATAAAATTACCAATTGGGGACTGCAAGACGGACAATCCTTCGTTATCAATCAAAAAATTGATGACAAGATAGAAAAAATTACTGAGAGTAATCCAGATTTAGGCAATTTTTTAGAAGGATTTAAAGAAGGTGCGCTCGACGGATTCAATGAATTCGTTGTAATGACCTAGTTTTTCAGTCCTTTTCCACAAGTTGCCGCCTAGAGTAGGCGGCTACTTTTAGAAATACACACAAATACACGGTAAAACCAATGGGCGTGAAAACACGAACTTTTCCCTATTCTATTAAACCAACCACTACCACAGGGATTAACGAAGTATTTCACCTTAGAAGCGCAACTATCGATCCAGATGATGAATTAGGGATATATTTAGAAGCCATCTACTGCAACGGATCTCTGGCATCGTTTCAACTTTTTCGCTTCCCTGATTTTGACGGTGATGAAACCGAGGCTGAAAAACTTGCTAAATTTACATCTGCGGAGAATGCGTCCCAAAAGTTTGGCTTAAAACTACTTACCCGTAAATCTGGTGAAACGGGATGGAGGGAAAAGG
The DNA here is from genome assembly GCF_036702475.1 of Microcoleus sp. D2_18a_B4. NCBI lineage: Bacteria > Bacillati > Cyanobacteriota > Cyanophyceae > Oscillatoriales > Microcoleaceae > Microcoleus > Microcoleus sp. D2_18a_B4. Next base: position 138,199 of record NZ_JAUBTL010000011.1, on the reverse strand, counting down.
CTGAAATTATTATGGTAAATCGAGGACGTAAAGATTACTTTGATTTGTTGAATCCATACCTCGCGCAGCGCTCGGTTCGCATCCTTGAACAAAATGACGAAATAGCAATTCAACTTGTAGATTACGGATACGGACTGCTGAAAGATAATGATTTTTTAGAATTAGAGTTTGCAATTAGGATTGAAAGCGAAAAAAAAAATAACGAGATAGAACAATTAAGGCTTGACCTAGAAACACTTAAACTTGCAATTGACGGTAGGCTGACGGAATTACCAGCTAACACCTTACTGGGACGGGATACGACTACAGGTACAGTGCAACAGATACCGCAATCTCGCTTTGCTAAACCATCTGACATTGATACTGCAATATTTAATTTAATTGGTAGCGCACCGGAAGCATTAAATACTTTAGATGAATTAGCACAAGCATTATCGGATGACGCTAATTTTGCCACTACTATTACTAATTCTTTAGCGCAAAAAGCCCCATTAGTTTCACCTACTTTTACTGGACCTGTTAGTGGAATTACTGCTACAATGGTGGGCTTAGGCAATCTAATTGATTCCTTGCAGTTAGCGGCTGGAAGCAATTTATCCGATTTGGCTAATAGACAAACAGCGTTAAATAATATCGCGGGACCTCAAACAGCTAATAGAGTATTAAGAAGCAATGGAACTAATGTGTTATTGGGTCAAATTAATTTAGCTACCGATGTTACTGGTAGTTTGCCAATAGCTAATGGAGGAACAAACAGTGCTACTCAAAATTTTGTAGATTTAGCCAGCAATCAAACTATTGGAGGAGCCAAAACATTTACATCTATTGTTGTAGCCCCTTCTTTTTCGGCTGACACTACGGGAAGATTCGAGAGTAGTACAGCAGTTTATGACAGAAAATGTTTATCTTTTAATTTATATTCTTCTTCTACAGCAACTTTAGGTTACAGGTATCAAAATATTGGTTTTGGTTGTACGTTGGAGCTATTGCCGACAGGTCAAGTGAGATTTAGATTAACTCCCAACTCTGGAGCAGCATCAGGCGCGCAAGTAGGGGCTTTTGTCACTCCAATTACAATAGATGTTAATGAAACTATTACTTGTTCTAAAGATTTCATTGTTAACGGCACAACTGCTTCAACTTCTACTGCCACAGGAGCGTTAACCGTTGGGGGTGGCATTGGAACCGCAGGAGCTATTTTTGCGGGAAGTAGTATTCAAGGGACGCAATTTCAAGTAGCCGGAATTAAAGTAATAGGAGCGAGGAATCTTGGGTGGACTGCACCTACAGGAACGACCAATAAGGGCGCTTTTTCATCAGATACGGCTACCTTGCTAGAGGTATCTAGAAGACTATATACTCTGGAGAATGCCCTTAGAAGTCATGGGTTAATAGGTACTTAATATGCCCCGCCTTAACCTTAGAAAATCACCCGACTTAAGCAAGCCGTCGGAGCCTAGCTTAGCTAGAAAAAATGATGCCAGCGAAAACACTCCCAACTCTACTCAGTTAGGGATAGCTCGCGAACTAGGTTCTGTAGCAGGTATCACTATTGAAGGTAGGGCAAAAGTAGACTTAGAATCCTTATTACCCGCGCAAGGTATTTCAATTAATCGAGATGAATCAAAAAATACTCTATCTATTGGTGCGGGCGTGGGCTCAACGAGAGGCAAGTTAGGAGTAAATATAGGAGCTGAAATTGGTTTTAATCCTGACGGCTCTACTACCCTGAAATCAGCGAGTGGAGGTGTAAATGTAGCGGGTTTTGGGATTGAAGGAAAAATCGGACAGGGCGGTGGGGGATTAGCAGTAACGATTTTGGGGGTGACAGTTGATGTTGCTAAAGATGAAAAAGGGGGGATTAGTGGAGGCATTAGCATCAGGCTCCCAGGGGGGGAGATAGGGATAGGCTTTCAACCAGGGGTAGAGCAAAAAGAAATAATCGTAGAACCGACGCCAATAATTCCCCCAGGTGAAGAAGATAATGTACCTCCCCCCCCCCCAACTGGCTCCCCTCCCCAAGTAAATACGATGACTCCCGATGAATTAATTCCTTACAAAGAAAGAGACGAGACTTTCGGAGGTGAAACTTTTGAGGACAATACAAATCTATTGCAAGGCAATGGAATTGCCTATGTGTTAGTCTGCGGACAAGCTGTTTCAAGTTCTGTTAGTCACGGCGTATACGACGTATTATCTGGGTATTTTGACAACGGCCACACGACATCTACTTCGACAAGATGCTACGCAGAAGGGGGGGGACTTACTAACAACAGATTACCAAATGGAAATGTAGACATTAGCACGGTTTATTTTAAGACGGACGTTATAGTCAAAGTAGTTACAATAGGCACTAAACCTGAATATCCCGTTATTTACGATCGATACAACAATGGTTCCCGCGCTAGTGTTGTGTATAATTACACTCCGTACCGATCGTTTAGTCTGGTAGGCTGTAACGTCTGGTCGTCAAACGGAAATTTTGCCTACCAAGAAGTAGCTTCATCCTCAGCCTCTCCGACGGATTTTCAAGGTAGCGGCGGCGAGGGTACTCAAGGATTTTTATTTAGGGGACCACAAAATGCAATTGCTGACTGGATACGTCAAGAAAATCCAAAACCACATAATAATGTCTCAAACATTAGCGGAACACGTAGAAATAGATATCGGGTATGTAAAGTCGTACCGCTTGAGCCTCAAGTAAAACTCTCACCTCAACTACCTAACCATCCTCAACAAACCAACAAACCTATGGACTGCTGCGACAAAGTAGAAGAAATTTATAAATACCTTGGTATTGCTAAACTTAAAAAAAATAAATTTCCGGTGAGCAACGCCTTCCTCGTACCAGGAGGAAAGGGGAATGATAATTGCATTGATTACTATGCAATTACTCAAGCTCTATTTAGAATGCTCGCTAACGGGCTGATACTTAATCCTAAAAGTCAACCATTAGGCAGTGAATGGCAAAATGTAAATGCTACCGCATGGGCAGGACAAATATACGAGATGATGGCTGAGAGTATGAGTGATGGCAATAGCACTCAACGCTTTGAAGTAGCCGCAATAATGCAATTGGTACAGATAATGGGTGCTATTGCAGAAACAGGAAGAAAAGTTGAATTTGTAGCCGATGCAATTGGTATCGAGCCAGAGGCTGTTCCAGAGGAAGTACCAGTGTGTTTTACGGTTCACGAAAATCATAAAGGCTTTGGAGGCAGTAAACCTAAAAAACTGAAAACATCAAATCTTAAAACGGACGCGCAAGTAGAGGAAGTGCTGGGTAAAATGCTGAATCCCAGTAAGATACCAATTGTGCGCTGGCAGTTTAAGCCGGGCCAGATATCAATTAACGAGGCATTGAGGAATAATGGCTAAGTCAATCAGTGGCGGGGGACGTACAAGCTCAAGCGGTAGAACTACCTCCCCTAGAACAACTACTGCACAACAGAGAGAGATTGCCGGTAAGGGTGCAATTCGAGAGGAATTTCTCAGAAAGAAGGATGAACTGATTAAACTGAAATCGCTTGATATCTTTTTAGTCAAGGATGCAATGGGTATCAATCCCAAAAAGAGTGATATGAAACCAGAGTTAAAGGAGATAGTCAAAAAACTCAAAGAGAAAAAGCTAAAGTAAGTTTCTTAGTGTATTTTCTAGAATAGCCGCCTATCATTGGCGGCTACTTGTAAAAATGAAGGCAATGGCTAACGCAGTCTCTCCTACTTTTAAATATTTGGTATAAAATAATACATTGATTTTTTGTTCTACCGTGATAGCCGTAGTTTTTGCCGCGTTAAGGCAAGGTAAGTGCGTTATGGTTGATACATCACCAGTACAGACAAAGGCAGTCACAATGAACGTTTGGACACTAATAATCGAGGCTTTTAAGATGTTGGTACAAAGGGACGCTATTCTTTCGGAACGAATTGCTAAACTTGAGGAAGAAAGCGGTTTGGACGTGACAGACGAGAGTGTTACCCAGTCTCAACTACAAGAGCTAGTATCTCAGATGTCGGATCAGACGGTTCCCCCGGTTGTGTAGTTGATTTGTCAAGGTTAGGGTTTTACCCGGTGTAACAACCGGGTTTTTTATTGTGTAGCCGCCTATTTTTAATAATAGCCGCCTACAGTTGGCGGCTATGCCAGAAAATACAGGCAGAGACACAAACAGGCAAGGTAAAAAATAGCCAATAAAAAACCCCCCTTATTAAGGGGGGCGGTAGGTAGGGGTGAGTAGGGGCTAAAAAGCTTCTACGATTCTAGTTTCTTCACTTACTCCCAGATAGTGCCTGAGAATTACATCTACACTGTTACCGCAGGAAGTAGCAATATGCAGTAGTGCATTGTTGTTGTGGCTGTTAGCCTGTGCTGTAAGCGTGATGTAAGTGTGACGGGTATGATATAGGGAGAGATAGCCTGATATCTTGCCTTCCTCTACTAATCGAGCAACTACTCCGAAATACCAGTAATCTGTCTCAGTACCATCTTTGAGTATTCTCTTTTGCTTGTATCCTCTCCAAGTTTGTGCAACGCTCGATTGTAGTCTGTGTTTCCCCTTTTTGTTTGGAAAAACTAACTCGCTTGAACTTTCACTTTTTAACTTTAACAATAGCTCCCTTAATCGAGAATTCTCACTAAAGTAGAAAAGTCTTACCTCACCTGTTTTGGTTTCTTTTACCTTTTTTGTTGACGAGCCTAGCGACTTGCTAAACCGAATTAAATTCCGTTCAAAATCGATATCCTTCCACGTTAGCGGTAATGCTTCAGATGTTCTACACCCGGTTAAAAAGTAAAACTCGATTAAGGGTGCATACAGAATTACAGCTTTAGAATTGGATTCGTAAAAAGCCTTGATAATAATCTTGCATTCTTCCTTAGTAAAGGCACGACGGTCATTTTCAAGGTCTTTTTCATCTAACACTTCATGCCATTCTTTTTCCTCTCCGTTCACTATTTTGGGAGCGTACTTTTGCTGCGTTGTAACAGCGGGTGTGCTGAACTTATCAAGTGTAAAAGGATTTTCAGTAGTCGGATTAACCAGTATGCCTTTAGACTTGGAAAACTCAAATGCCTGACTTAACTCAGACAAAAAATACGTTTTTTTTGATGATTTGATTCTAGATAATACTAGAATCAAATTTTGCTTGTCATCCAATCGGATTAAATCAATGCTTAATCCTGACTGAGTAAATGCTTTAGTTTGATTGTTCCAGATTTTACCGTAAATCAAATTTGAGAATTGTGTCTCATACCTGACTTTGAATGTTGTTTCCTCTACAACGGTTTTTTTCCATTCTAAGTAAGCCTCCCACATCTCCCTTACGGTAATCTCAGGATTAGCCTGTACTGTGCCGGGTAATTGGAGCACGTCAGCTAGCTTGGAGTATTTACCGCCCCCTAGGCCGTACTTGGCAAGGGTAGGATCAAACAGTTTTTCCCATTCAGGGTGATCGAGATCGGCTTCCATAGCGATCGCTAACTGGGTAGCTCGTTTCCAGTCCTCTGGATTGTCAGCGCTAAAGCCGTACTTAGTCAGGTACAGGTAGTTGGGCTTCCCTTTGAGGGATTTGCCCTTTAACTGTTCCCACAACGGTGTGTGACGCTTAGGGAAGCCAAGTCGTAAGGAATTGCCGTCGGCGGTAACGCTAACATCACAGGTTTGAGGACGTTTGTCAGCTCTCATGGTTGTTTCTCCTGAAACTATTGGTTTGTCAAGGTTCTGGGTTTTCTAGACGGATTCTAGATTTTTGCACTTGTGTGTATTTCTGAGAATAGCCGCCTATCATTGGCGGCTACTTTCTAGAATAGCATAACAGGTTTTTAGTAAACTTCTTTGAGTTCGGAGATTTCCGTGTGGATGGCGCTGCGGAGTTTGTCGATGCCGGTTCCGCTTTTGCAGGAGGTTTCGACAATCGCTTTGATGTTGGGATATTTGTCGCGCAAGGCTTTGCGGTTGAGATCCAGGGGTTGTTCGTCGCACTTGTTGCCGACGATGATGACGGGAGAAGCGTCGCCGAAGCTTTCGATCAGTTTCAGCCAGTATTCGAGGCGGTTTTCGTCTTCGCTGGTGCGACAGTTGCAGGCGAGGAGGTAGAGGCTGCGTTTGGTAAGGAAAAATTGGTGGGTGGCGTGGTAGATTTCTTGTCCGCCGAAGTCCCAGATGTTGAGTTTGACGGGTTTGGTGTTGACTGTAATTTGCCAGTCTGTGATGTTGAGTCCGTCGGTTTGGGGTTCGTTGGGGTTGTATTTTTTGTGGGTGAGGCGGTTGATCAGGGAGGTTTTGCCGACGCTTCCTTGTCCGACGAGGAGGACTTTGGCTTCGTTGAGGGGGAGGACTTCGCCGCTGCGGAGTTGGCGCAGGTAGTTGAAGATGGCTTCGGGAGTACCGGGCTCTTCGTTCAGGTTGGCGGGCCCTAGAACTTCTGGAGAAATGGGCAGGGGATTGTGGCGGAGGTCGAGTTTTTCAAGTTTTGGCAGTGTTTCTAAGCCTTCAGGAATCTTTTCAATCTGATTGTTACTGAGGGAAAGCCGTGTCAGATTCGACAGTTGGGCGATCGCATCTGGGATTTGGGTAATTTGATTGTTACTGAGGTTAAGCCATGTCAGATTGGACAGTTGGGCGATCGCCTCTGAGATGGAGGTAATCTGATTGTCACCGAGGTAAAGCTCTGTCAGATTCGACAGTTTGCCTAGCGCATCTGGGATGGAGGTAATCTGATTGTTATCGAGGAGAAGCGCTGTCAGATTCGACAGTTGCCCGATCGCCTCTGGGATGGAGGTAATCTGATTGTTATCGAGGAAAAGCGCTGTCAGATTCGACAGTTGCCCGATCGCCTCTGGGATGGAGGTAATCTGATTGTTCCAGAGGACAAGTTCTGTCAGATTCGACAGTTGGGCGAGATCCTCTGGGATGGAGGTAATCTGATTCTTCCCGAGGTAAAGCTTTGTCAGATTCGACAGTTGGGCGAGATCCTCTGGGATGGAGGTAATCTGATTGGTATGCAGGTAAAGCTTTGTCAGATTCGACAGTTGGGCGAGATCCTCTGGGATGGAGGTAATCTGATTCTTCCCGAGGTTCAGGTCTCTCAGATTGGACAGTTGCCCGATCGCTTCTGGGATGGAGGTAATCTGATTTTCAACAAGCGAAAGTGTTTTTAAGTTAGTTAATTGAAGAACAGAATCAGGAAACTCAGTTAGCTTATTCCCAATCCATTCTCGTTTCTCTTTATCGAACTTCCCCAACACCAGCATCTCAAGCTGCGTGCACTTGCCAATCTCCCCCGGCAATTCCTCCAAGTCCAGCCCCGACAAATCCAGTTCCGTCAATTTTTCCTCGGCTGCTTGGTCAATTCGCCGCACTGCTTCCTCTCGCGTCATGCCCTTTGTCTCTCGGTAGGGTTCATTTTATTGTGACAGGAATTTTCGCTTGGTGGGGAGTTGCCCGCGCGTCACAATCAAAGAAACCGGGTTTTTTTTGTTTCTACACTGTCATGCGTCTTCTGGGCAAAAACCGGGTTTCTGAGCGAGACATCACAACTATAATAAAATAACCGTTAAAAGAGGAAAGCCAATGGTGACGAGCCTGAATGTGGATACGGCACTGCTGCAAGAGGCGATCGAACTTGAGGGAGAAATTGAGTTCGAGACTATAGTGGAAATCGCCTTGCGCGAATACATTCAACGCCGCAAATAGCCACAGAATCTCGAACTTAGTTTTGGAGAATCTCTAGCGTGCATTTTGTGAAAAATATCAAGTGCACGAACTCGGTTTAAATCCTGATGAAATTTGGGGATAAGTTCGCGCGAACTTTTGCAGGACGCCAGGTCATTTTTGAATGACTCTGCATTATTTACTCGATACTAACATTATCTCCGAAATAACGGTGGCAATTCCTCCAACCCCAACCCCGCCAAATCCAATTCTGTCTGGCCTTCATCAGCGGCTTTGTAGATTAACTGCAATAAGTGCGATCTCGTCATGCCCTTTGTCTCTGAGTAGTCTTCATTTTATTGTGACCGAAATTTTGGGATCGAGGCGAGAAACCCGGTTTCTATGAATTTTTTGGTTGGGTGACGAGAAATATCGAGAGAAACCCGGTTTCTGAGATTCACGCATGGGGCGAGAAACCCGGTTTCTACAAGCTTTTAGTTGGGTAACGATAAATACACCAAGAAACCCGGTTTCTCAGGTTTGTTTGACCAACAGATGACAAATGGTGCTACGCTGGGGATAGAAAGTTATTTGTTTATGAACCAAATTAAACGTGTGGCCATAGTGGGAGGAACCCACGGAAACGAACTCACAGGAATTTACCTCGTCAAGAAATTCGATCGCGCGCCAGAGTTAATTGGGCGATCGACTTTTGAAACAATCGCCCTGCTAGCCAATCCCAAAGCTTGCGAAATCGGGACACGCTACATCGATATTGACCTCAACCGCTGCTTTAGAAAGCAAGATTTAGAAAATCCCCATCTCTCCAGCTATGAAGCGCAGCGGGCTAAAGAAATTTACCGCATTTTTAGCTCAAAAAACACTCATCAGCCCAACTTAATTATCGATTTGCACAGCACCACATCCAACATGGGGCTAACATTTATTCTTGCCAGCCATCATCCATTTAACCTGCAACTAGCAGCTTATTTAACCTCTGTGTATCCCCACCTCAAGGTACTCGCTTCTACAACCCAGAATCATGATAGTCCTGTGCTGCGATCGCTTTCCGAATTAGGCGGTACGCTGGAAGTTGGTGCTGTGCCGCAAGGGATATTAGATGCGTCTTTATTTCAGCAAACTGAGCAAGTTGTCGGCACGATATTAGACTGCGTAGAATCCTACAATCAAGGCACAATGCCTGCTGCAAAGAATCCCCTGACTATTTATCACACCATCAAGGCGATCGACTATCCCAGAAACGAGAACAGAGAAATTCAGGCAATGATTCATCCTCATCTGCAATTCAGAGATTATCAAGCCCTGAATCCCGGCGATCCGATGTTTTTAACCTTGGATGGTGAGTCGCTCTTGTATGAAGGTAAATCAACCGTTTATCCCATTTTCATTAACGAGGCTGCTTACTACGAAAAAGGAATTGCCATGTGTTTTACCCAAAAGCAAATAGTTGTTAGTTATTAGTTATTAGTCATTAGTCATTAGTTATTTCGGGAGAGGGTTCGGGTGACAAAAACTCCTCTTTAGAAGCCGTAGTAAAAGAACGCAATTCCTTCCATATTTCCAAAGTGATAATACAGGTAATCAGCCACACCAAACCCGCCGTATAACCAGCAATAACATCGGTAGGCCAGTGAACTCCTAGGTAAAGCCGGCTCAAACCAATAGCAGCAATTAATACAACTGTCAAGCTGTAAATCGACCAGCGCTGCTTGGGAAAGCGTGCACCCAAAAAATATCCTAGCAAACCGTAAATAACCATTGAAATCATCGCGTGACCGCTAGGAAAACTGTAAAATGTTACATTAACAACGCGCTCCCAAAGTTGAGGTCGATCGCGGGCAAAAAGTTTTTTTAACAGTAAATTTAAACCGATCGCTCCCCCAGCCGCGAGCGCAATAGTTGCGGCTTCCGATCGGTGATTGCGCGCTAGCAAAACAATACCCAAAGTCAGACAAATCACTAGGAGCAACTTCGGCTCGCCCAAAAAGGTAAAGCCCAGCATTACTCCATCGCGCAGCGGAGTGTGAAGGCTCCTGAGATATAGTAAAATAGATGTATCGAAAGCGTAACTTTGTTTTCCCAACACGTCTTCGGCAATGGTGGCAAATCCCCACATCCCCAAAGCAGCAACAGCAAGCCCGGCCAGCCGAATTATCGAAATGAGCGATCGAATTTTAGAACCCATTCTTGAACTCATTAAAATTTTAAAATTTCCAACTCAAAATAATACAACAAATATAGGAAACGAAAACGCCTTACCCATCGTCTAGATTCTTGATCCCCTCTATTCTGAATCATTAATTGATTTTTCACTACCCACCTCAGCTTTTACATCCAACGGGCGAATGACTATACTATCAAAAAAATACATTTCGGCAATTTTGTTGACCTTGGGGTTGACAAGTCTGTCTAGCTGTGCTAATAACAGCGGAGTAAGTGCGCCGATCGCCGAAGCCAACACCATCGCCCAGCGTCTCGTCTCTACCGCAGTCGCCCAAAAGCCCAACAACCCGCAATTCGGCCAGCCGATCGACTGTACCCTAGGCAAAGACTGTTTTGTAATGCTGTATTTCGATCGAGAACCCGGCCCCACCGCCGTAGATTTTGGCTGCGGGCGCCAAACCTACGACGGCCACAACGGCACAGACTTTGCCATTCCCGACGCCAAAGCAATGGCAAAAGGAGTTCCAGTGATTGCCTCCGCAGCAGGCAAAGTTTTGCGAGCACGAGATGGTGTGGTCGATCGGCGTTTACAAAACGAGACAGACAAAGCCAGCATCGCAGGCACAGAATGCGGCAACGGCATGGTAATCGACCACGGCGCAGGTTGGGAAGCCCAATACTGCCACCTCCGCAAAGGCAGCGTTGCCGTCAAACCGGGTACGCAGGTAGAAAAAGGCACTGTTTTGGGCATGGTGGGAAACTCTGGGAATACATCTTTCCCTCACGTACACGTAACTTTTCGCTATCAAGGCAAACCCGTAGATCCGTTTGTCGGCCCCGACGCGAAGGTAGGCTGCAACATCGCCCGCAACCCAATTTGGGACAAGCCTCTCGACTATATTTCCACGGGTTTAATTCGGGCCGGTTTTGCCAATAAGCCACCCGATATGAACGCTGTCTGGGAAGGACAATTTTCAGAGACTCAACTCCCTGCAAACAGTCCAGCTTTGTTGTTTTGGGTGCAAAGTTACGGAGTGCTCAAGGGCGATCGCGAACAATACAAATTATTTGCACCCAACGGCACAACCATCGCCGATCAAACCAATGAAATTAAAGCCCCCAGCCGCACTTGGTTGGGTTATGTCGGCAAAAGAAACAGTACAAACTCTCCTCTGATTCCCGGAGTTTGGCGGGCAGAATACCGGTTGACGCGGGGCGATCGAGTTTTGACAGAAGTCAAGCGAGAAGTTGAGTTGCGTTAGTGGCTAAGTTACTCATACCAAATTCCTTTGAAAACGAGCATCAAATATGTTAAAATAAAAACAATATTTTTTCATTTTTGATGGTCAAGTTTTCCTTGCCTCCTAATAAAAATGTCATACAGCCAATTTACCAACCTAGAAATGATTGAAACCAACTTTGGCATAACCATTGCTGACAAAGTTGGTATTTTTGCCGATTTACCAGAAGCCGAGTATAGCGAGCTTCTCAGCCAAACTCTGCAAGAAAACATTTCTTTGGCTTTAGCAATTAATACCGAAAAAGCTCGCTCAGAATTAATTGTCACACCTATTTTAGTAGAAGTTAGAAAGCAGTTTAAGTATCAAATTAGCTTTTTTTCCGGCAAAGAGTTTAATGTAGATTTAGAAAAAGGATTAACTGGTTTCTGTGACTTTCTGATTAGTCGTTCTCCCGAACAACTGCTAATAAAAGCCCCGGTTGTCGCCTTGGTTGAAGCTAAAAATGATAATATCCAAGCTGGACTTCCACAATGTATGGCAGAAATGATTGCAGCTCAAATCTTTAATGAAAGAAGAAACAATAATATTTCCGAAATATATGGGGTGGTCACAACAGGGACAAATTGGAAATTTTTACGGCTTAGCAATCAAATTATGGAAGTTGATTTAAATGATTATTTTATTGATAATATTAGTAAAATTATTGGCATCTTAAAATATTTGATCGATGCAGCTAACCTATGAAACTGGGAGCCAGCTTATGAAATTTGCTCAATATAGATAAATTTAACAATGACTTAACCATAATTTTTACAAGATCACAAATTCTCCGGGACAATGTAGCTTTCATCAGCTTGTTGTCGCCGGCTCGATCGCTCATCCTTCCCCGTCGAACGCGAGCGTTCGGGAGGGTGGTTTGGATGGGGAGAATTTAGGGCAAATTGTTCCAAGCTTGAGCCACAATGTCGCTCAGCCATAGCCTCTGAGCAAAATCGAGCAGATTGTCGTCGGCTAGTACCTCAGCCTTTAATTCATCCAAAGACTGAGATCGCGATCGAGCTATTTGAATCACACCCGCGATCGCCGACGCCACCAATTCTTCATTCAGCGGCTGCTGTCGCAAAGCAATCATTTCTTGAGGATTCGTAGGAATGGGATAATTCATGAGATTGCATACCGAAAGGAGTAGATATTCAGCCACTGCGGGCCAACCGAGAGCAAGAGCGATCGAAAACCTAAAAATCTGAGAACATTGTAAACTTATGTGAACGAACCTGACGGTCAACTGGGTACAGTTAGACCGCAGGCTTCTTTTTCCTTTTTTGCAAAGGCTTTTTTGAGTGACGAAGTTCCCCCGCCACTTTTGTAATTCAGGCCAATCTTTTTGATCAGCTTAGCTGAATTTTCGTCTCGATCCAAAGATTCTCCACACTGACAGGAATGCCACCGCGCAGACAATTCTTTCGGTACTTTATTGAGGCAATTCCAGCAGTGTTGAGAAGTTCCATTGGGATCTATAAACAAAACGCTCTTACCTAATTTCCCAGCAACATATTTGAGGACGGTCACAAATTGACCGTGAGCCGCATCAAGCATTGATTTATTCAAACCACTTTTAGCAGCTTGCCCATTTGGTAAATAAACCAAGTTACCATTCTCAATATCAGTCTTAGGCTTGGCGCGTCTAGTCAGATTCTTGATACTCAAACCTTCAACTATTAAAACATCACATTTGCTAAATAACTCATGTGCTGCTTTGAATTGAAAATCCAGCCTTGCCCTGGCTACAAATTGGTGGAGTTTAGAAATTTTACCCTTGATAATTTGCCAAGGTTTAGAATTCTTGACTCTATTAGCTAGCTTCGCTTGAAGTCTTGCTAATTTCTCAGCAGATTTCCTTAAGAACCTAGGGTTTTCAATTCTGTCGCCAGTGGAAAGATAGACATAATTGGTGATTCCCAAGTCAATACCGAGACTGTTTTCTTCGGTCGGTTGAATTTCTACAACCGTTACGGGAACTGTTGTATCTTCTAGCGTCAGGGAAATATACCACCCATCTGCTTCTTTGATAACACTTCCAGTCTTAACCTTGAAACCTGTCGGTATTCGACGATGAAAAACCATCGGTACTTGACCTATTTTTTTGAGGTCAATACAAATCCTATTTTGCTCATCCTTGATAATATCGAGATTATCCAATTGAGGGTAAGTAAAAGATTTGTAGTAATGGAAACCCTTGAATTTGGGTTGACCTCTACGATTGCCGTTTTTGTCCGGTGTTGTAAAATTTGAAAAGGAAGTTTCCACTCGGTTGACCACATCCTGCAAAACCTGAGAATCTAGGTTTTTATAATCAGAAAATAGCTTCTTGGTGTTTTTTAAGTCAGCTAACTGTATGGTTTGCCATTGCACATAACCGCCTTCAACGTTTGAGAAAACATCACCTGTTTTCGTTAAAGGATTACCCAATTCATCTTTTTTTCTACCATCTCTAGTTTGTACCCTGGTCAAAGGGATATTTTTATAGACTTCTTCAATTGGAACTATAGATGCAGTCAGAGGGCAAGCGTTAATAGTCGTTCTCGTTGACTCCCACCATCTAAATCTTTCACTTAGTCGGTAGTTATATTGCCTGCGACAAAGCTCTAGGTGTGTTGTAATGGTTGTTAGTTGAGCTTTTGTAGGTTTAAGGCGGTATTTGTAAGTTAGCTGCATAAGAAACTTCCTTTTTCGACCTTTTTACAGTATAGTTGGTGTCGGTCACGAAGACAATACTGATAATAAGAAATAATCAAGCTTCGTAAACAATATAAGTCTCTGGCAAGTTGTTAATTTAAAAACAGATTTCCTGCGAGAGTTTATAACTTTTTCAACAATCATGAGGTACATTATCACTCAATGTGTTCACGGTGTATAATTGTCGGTCTTCGTCCGCGACGACCGACGCGCCTTTCATCACGCTCGGTAATTTATTTGGGGTACTTCGCGCTTGCGCTCAGATGTTTCCCCTCTAAATATACCGAGAGACTTCTCGGCTGACAGTTAAAACTCAATAAGTATTCGGGAGTATAGCCTACTTTGCTCCCTTGTCAACTCCCCCATCTTTATTAATTTATTCAGCATTGAGAGCCTAATCATGCAAGAAATTCTTTATCTAGAAGTCCCGACACCAGATACAGCAGCCGTCTGCACTTGGTTGCAGCACGAATTCGATCCCGGAATCGGAGAAAAAATTATTACTCCTGACGGTTTTCGCCTGCTTTCACCAGGCACAACAGCCGAGGTTCTCAAGTCTGGAACTCAAAAGGCCAATCCAAAACCCGCCTTGGCTGACACCAATTCAGGAAACCAAAATTGGCGATCGACAGAACTTTCCACCTTTGTCTGGTCACTGCAACGCACAACTTATTTAAAAGTCTTTCGTCTAGAAGACGCCCCCGCTGGAGAAAGAAAGTTCCTGGAAGCTCTGAATCTTGCTGTGAGAAACAAGTTTCCCGATCGCTACCGGGAACCCCCTGTCATAGACCTCTCCAAACAGTCAATTTTTGACGATCTTGCCCCCTATTACCCATTGACCGTCAAATACTTCCAAAAAATGCCGAATGGCGAATACGACCTCAAGCGCGTCTACTGGTGGGAACAGCGTTGGCGCGAAAGCACTCGCAATCCTCAAAAGCCAAAACAAGTAGTGTTTTTGAAGGAAGAGGCAACAGGGAAGAAGGCAGAAGCAAGAGGGAAGAAGGCAGAAGCAAGAGGGAAGAAGGCAGAAGACACGATTTTGGTGTCTGATTCTGGCGATACTTTTTACGACTTAATTTATATTGGCGGGGCCTTGGGAGTGATTCACGCCGCAGTCATGGCGAGATTGGGCTACCGGGTGCTGCTAGTTGAGCGAATGCCTTTCGGGCGGATGAATCGCGAGTGGAATATTTCGCGGGATGAAATTCAAAGCTTAATTGATTTGGGTTTATTTACTGCGGCAGAAATCGAAACTTTGATTGCCAGAGAATACAAAGATGGCTACAACAAGTTTTTTGATGCTAACAATCCGCTCGTGGCTAAAGCGCCAGTTCTGCACACACCCAAGGTACTAAATGTAGCTTTGGACGGAGAGAAATTGCTGAATTTAGCGGGAGTGAAGCTAACAGAAGCTGGCGGGGAAATCTGGGACGAAACTGAGTTTATCAGAGCCGATGTTGAAGCGGAAAAAGTAGTAGTTCAGGGCCGCCACTTGCCGACAAAAGCCGATCGCACTGCATTAGGACGGCTGCTGGTGGATGCAATGGGTTCGGCTTCTCCCATCGCTTGGCAATTGAACGAAGGGCGGACTTTTGACAGCGTTTGTCCGACAGTGGGAGCAGTCATCGACGGAGGATTTGAGCCGGGAATATGGGATTCCGAGTACGGGGATGTACTCCACACTCACGGGGACATTTCCCGCGGACGCCAGCTCATTTGGGAGTTGTTTCCCGGCGCCGGCACAGAACTGACAGTTTATCTATTTCACTACCACCAAGTACATCCAGAGAACCCCGGTTCTTTGCTGGAAATGTACGAGGATTTTTTCGCAATTTTGCCGGAATACCGCCGCTGCGATGTCGATAAATTGGTGTGGAAAAAACCGACCTTTGGTTATATTCCGGGGCATTTTAGCAGCAACAGCAGCGATCGCTCCGTGGCGATCGATCGCCTAGTCTCGATCGGCGACGCAGCATCCTTGCAATCTCCCCTCGTTTTCACCGGCTTCGGCTCTCTTGTCCGCAATCTTTTTCGCTTAACAGACCTTTTGGATACAGCATTAAAGCACAATTTGTTGACGGCAAATCACTTAAACCAAATTCGCGCCTACCAGAGCAATGTTTCAGTAACTTGGCTATTTTCTAAAGGCATGATGGTTCCTACCGGCAGCAGTTTGCCACCCCAAAGAATTAATTCAATGCTCAATACCTTTTTCGGTATTTTGGCAGCACAAAAACTCGCCGTCGCCGAAACTTTTATTAAAGACAGAACCGACTGGCTAACTTTCAATCGACTGGCGCTCGAAGCAGCCGGAAAAAACCCTTCTCTCCTCTTGTGGATTTTAGATTTTGTCACCTTGGGGGATATTTGGCGCTGGCTGGGAAGTTACTTGAATTTTACTCTGCTGGCTTTGGCCAGTTTGCTGTTCGGATGGCTTCCCAGCTTCGCCCGCAGGGTACAACCTTGGTTGGAGCCCCGGTATCCGGCTGTTTGGCTGTGGCTGTTGGCTACCAGCTATGCTCTCACCTACGGCATGGGAAAGGGGAGAAAAGAGCAAGACTTAAGTACCAAATAGTTCGCTAAAAATATCCATAGTTAATCGTTGAGGAGAAGTTTTGTGTTTGCCGTCAAGCGAGCGCTCAAATTGAATAACCGGGAAGCGACCTTGATGGCAAAACACGCAGGATTTCGGCGGGTAGTGTTTAACATGGGGTTGAGCTTGCGGACTCAAATGTATAGCGGGGGACAATTCACGGACTCACAGGTACTTAACGAAGTCAAAAAAGTTCTCACCCACTACGTCAAGAAACAGCCTGAATTCGCTTGGATGAATCAATTATCTAGTCGAGTTTATCAAAATGCTTTGATTGACTTGAAAGATGCTTTTAGTCGGTATCGCTCTGGAAAAGCAGGTCATCCAAGATTTGCTAGTCGCCGAGACGGTCAATCTTTTACAGTTGATTCGTCTAACGGCAAAGTTTTACTAAATGCTGGCAGCACGATCAAGATTCCTACATTGGGAACTTTTCGACTCTACGAAGCCCGCTTAATGCGGTTATGTGTCTCAAACTTTTACGATTTCAAAAGAAGGAAGTCGTTGGTTTGTTTCCTTTGGCGTTGATGCCGAACGTTTGCCAGTTCAACAACCTGAGAATGCTGTAGGAATCGATTTAGGCATCAAGTATGCGGCCACGCTGTCAACTCAGCAGGTCTTTGAGGCGCCGAAGCCGTTAAAAAAAGCGAAAACCAAGCTTGCTACCTTGCAGCGCCAAGCATCAAAACAGGTAATAGGCTCCCAAAATCAGCGCAAAACCTACCATAAAATCCGTCGGCTCCATGCACGGATAGCTCGTATTCGCTTAGATTTTCTTCACAAGCTAACAACTTATTTAGCCCAAACTTTTAAGCTAATTAAGATTGAAAACTTGAACGTTCAAGGAATGATGGCGAACCACAAGCTGTCCGGGGCAATATCGGATATAGGTTTTTACGAGTTCAAACGTCAACTCGATTATAAGTGTAAAATGTATGGGGCAAATTTAGTGCTGGTAGACCAATGGTTCCCCAGCACTAAAACTTGTTCTAATTGTGGCACTAAAAAAGATATGCCACTAAGCATTCGGACTTTTGACTGTCCCGCTTGTGGCATATCTTTAGATCGTGATTTCAACGCCAGCATCAACATTTTAAACTGGGAACCCTCGGCTTGAGGGGGATAGCCTACTTATCTTGGGATTAGCCGTCTACCCAACAGCGTAGGAAGTAAACTCCGAATTGTGTCTAAAGATGGCTTTAGGTAAGTTTAGATAAGTTTTACAAAGCAGTGTTGAGTTTTGAGTGTTGACTCAAAACTAGCAACTTCAGTTCGCTATCGAAAACTCGGCAATTCAATTTCAGCTAGCGATCGACGTTTTTTAGAAGCCCGCAGCGGACTGGCAATCAAGCTCAGCCAGTCTGGTTGGGCGACTGCTGTAGGTTTTGCCACACTCGATCGCACTTCTTGAATGCCAAAGGTTTCAACAGAGTTCAAAATTTGAAAAGCCCTAGCCAATTCTTGAGCCTCCACTTTGGTAGCAGTTTCGGCGGGTTCAGACTCAGCCATCGGCAGTTCAGGTTCCGCAACCGGTTCGGCCGAGTCAGTTGCCGGCTCATCAGGCTGGTTGGTTTCGCTCTTGTGCAATTGAATGCCGGACACTTCGGCTAATTTGTTGAGTTCCAGATTGGCTGGGGATTCAGGCTCGATCGCCTCGGCAGCAGCGGCTACCTCTAGAAGCCCTTCTGGTTCCGACCAAGGTTGGACAGGGGAAGCGTTGAAGGCTGGCGGCACTGGCATCTGAGAGCTTTTGACCGCCGCGAGCAAAGATTCTAATTGTGCGCTGGCGGTTTCCAGATTATTGTCAGGCTGCTCGATCCTCGGCGACTTTACCTGTGGCCTGTCCAAACTTCTTTCCAAGGCAGCTTTGAATTGCAGAGTGTGGCGCTGCTGGCGGTGCAAGCGGGCTCGCAATTCCCTGCAAATATTTTCTGTGGCTACTAACTGGTGTAACTGTTCGTTGTAGCGCTGCACAGTAGACGCACATTCTCGCTCAACAGTCGCTAGCCTGACTTGGCTGGTTGCCAACTGACTTCTTAAACTTTCGACTAAAATTTCTTGACTTTGGAGGGTTTGATGGGAAACTTCCACTTTGCCAAACAACCGCGTCAATTGTTCTTGAGTATTTTCGAGTTCTGCAGTCCGCTGTTCTAGCAAAGTTTCGCGATTCTGCAAGGTTTTTTGGGACTCTTCCAGAGCTGTTTCTAGCTGCGCGATGCGCTGTAAAAGGTCGCGGTTGCATTCGTGCAGCGCTTGCATAAGGGTGACTGGGGTCGATCCTTTGCCCTTGGCCTGTTCGGCATTCCCAAGCAGATTTTTTAGATTCTCTGACATCGGGGGCGAGCCCGCCTCAGTCGGCTGTGTCGGAGATTGCGAATTTTTTGTTTCAGGTTTTGTGGGAATTGCATCTACGCTGATGGCGTTGGGAAAATCTACTGTTTGCCAGTCTTCTTCTGGCTGTTGGGGAACCGTTGCGGGAGTGTCTGTCGCATCGGGGGCGATCGGCTCAAAACCCCCAGTAGCAGCAAAATCTGAATGAAATGGTTCGGTATCGGATGGAACAGCAGGGTGCGGTTGGTGCTGATGGGCTCGAAGATCAGCTTCTGACATGGCTTTTTATCCCAATACTCACAGGGTCTCAGATACAGTCTATCCTTAGAGATTCTACAGAAGGAAGCCCCTCAGTGATAGTTGTTGTCATTTTTTCTGTTTTTTCGGACAATAGCGTCTGAATCGAGTGGCGCGATCGAACTACAACCCGAACTCAAATTAAGGCGTAAGATGCGCCTGCGATCGCCCTACAGACGTGAGTTTTTCGCCCAGAGTCCTATTAAAATAATTTTTCCCGATCTCTAACGCACTGTTTCGGTATCCGTGCGATCGCCTAAGCTTTAACAACTGCAAAATGTTTGTCAATGATTGCTGGAACTTCTGCCGGTGCAATGCGAGTGTAGCGAGTTTTGTCCGGCATCACAACTATATTTGGGCCTGCTTTACACTGTTTGAGACATCCGGTTCCCTGTACTGTCACTTCGTCTTCTAAACCGCGCGCATTCAAAGCATTTTCTAAAGCTTTACAGACTCCTCCAGCGCCCCGCTTCAGGCAGTCGGATTTTTGACATACTAATATTTTGGTTTGGGTTTTTGCCGGAGCTTTTACAGTTTTAGCTGCTGTGGGAGAGCTGACTTCGGTTTTAGCGATCGCGCGATCGTCCGATGTCAATACTGCAACAGGCAGATTGGTGGAGTCGAGCAGTTCTGGCGATCGAGCATTTTGACCTTGAGCCAGCTTGAGGCTGCGAGCTTTAAGTTTTATTTTACCGTTTTTCAAGTTGAGTTCTTTCTCACCTACCACTTCAACTTTCAACCCGGGCGTCAAAACAGGTAACAGAAATGACCGCAATTCCTTGCACAGTTTAACAAGATATTCTACTCCCCGAGCATTGCTAATTCGCAAATATTTAAGTTTGCAGCCATCTTCAATAATCAGACTGACGATTTCTCCTTCTAAACTGAATTCGGAAACTTGCTTGCCAGATTTATACATTGTTATGACTCCTTTAAATCCGTTACATCCATTACATCTTGTACGCTGCTCGTTGCCGAACTTCCTTCTACCTTTAGCCCCTTTGCCAGCAGCATTCCAGCCACTGCACCAGTTCGCCCCGAGGGGCACTGACTTGCCTCAACACGCTCATTAACTGAGCCGCTTGTTTAGCAGTGTTGACTTTTGCCCGCAAAGGTTGGTCTACCGCACACCAGCAGGGAATTTCTAGCTCTTGCAAGCGTTTGTAAACTTGCCACCTATCTAGCCAACTCACTTGCACAATGTCACAAACTTCTAATTCTGGATCTGCTGGATTCATTTTTTAACAACAGTAATAATTTGCATTAATTTTTGCTCCTGACCGATCGCCAGCAGAAGTTAAAAGCTAGATTTCCCAAGAAAATCAAGGATTATCAAAAGCCCTGCCTGAAAAATTCTGCCTTTTCCCTTCTACCTTCTGCCTTCAGGAGGTTCGCCCCATTTTCAGGAAGCGTTCAGAACGAGAATCTTTTTAAGCATAACCCAACTGCTAATTATTCTCAATAGGTTTAGAAAAAAATTTTCCTACTCTACAAAATATTCCACTATTGAGGCAGACTCTGCTTGACTGGTAAATTTACGGTGCTAAACTGACTCTATTGGCAACAAAACTGCCTATTGAGAGGAGAACACACATGGCTGAGACTCAGAGTGCATTAAGACCGTTTGGCCACATAGCCGAAAACCCAGTTCTACTGGAACATTCAGTCACAGCACCGATTTGTGAAGGAATGAACGCGCTGCTGGCCAGTTTTCAGGCTCTATACCTGCAATATCAAAAACATCATTTTGTGGTGGAAGGGGCAGAATTTTACTCCTTGCACAAATTCTTTGAAGAAAGCTACGGAGAAGCTCAAGATAGCGTCCACGAGCTGGGCGAACGGTTAAACGGATTGGGCGGCATACCAGCAGCTAGCTTTAGCAAGTTAGCCGAGTTGTGCTGTTTTGAGCCGGAAGCCGACGGCGTATATTCCTGCCGCCAAATGCTAGAACACGATTTAATTGCGGAGCAAGCTATCCTCGGTTTGCTGCGCCGTCAAGCAGGACAAGCAGAAAGTTTGGGCGATCGAGCTACCCGCTACCTCTACGAAAAAATCCTGCTAAAAACAGAAGAGCGAGCTTATCACATTTCCCACTTCCTCGCCCCCGATACCTTAGTGCAGTTGAACTTGAACTAACAATTCTTCTTCTTCCTCTTCCTTAGCACACGTGGCACAGGCGTCTCGCCTGTGAATTTTGACAGTTCATTATCTTAGATCGAAAAAAAAGCGAGCAGTTTTGTGACTGCTCGCTTTTTTTATACAAAGTGCGTTTGAACCGCTGGGAATTAAGGCGCTAAAGCATTCCCACGCAACAAGCTACCAATGGTTTTCGCAGTAATTTTCATCTGAATGAAAGGATTAGCGGGTACCACGGTTTTATACAAGTAGCTATCGAATGTGAGCTTCTGCACATCGCGATCGGCACACATTTCCACAAAAGCTTCGCGGGTAGCGTCGGAACGGTAGAACACGCGCTGCAAAATGTCAAGAACTTTGTAAGTAATGCCGTAGGCTTTATCCCACCGCTTCAGGTAAAGCTTGATTTCCTCTTCAGTCGGAATGCGCGCGCCTTTATTGGAAATCTCAACAATAGTTTCGGCGCACATCCGGCCAGACTTGGCGGCAAAATAGATACCTTCGCCAGAAGACTTGGTAACGTAACCTGCGGCGTCGCCTACGAGAGCAACTCGGCCGACAACCCGGCGGGGACGCGGATGTTCCGGGATGGGGTGAGCTTCCACTTTAATAATCTCACCGCCCATCAGTTTTTTGGCAGCGCGGGCGCGGACTCCTGCTTGCAGCTTTTTGATGCTGGCTTGATTGACTTTCATCGTGCCGGTACCGACGGCTACGTGGTCGTATTTGGGGAACACCCAAGCGTAGAAGTCGGTAGATACGTCGTCGCCGACGTACATTTCGGCTAAGTCTTCGTAGTAAGCCATTTTATCTTCCGGCAGGCGGATGCGCTCTTGGAAGGCGATCGCATAATTGTAGTCGCCAGCGTCGATCGCCTTTGCTACGCGGGAGTTAGCGCCGTCAGCCCCAATTACCAAATCCACTTTCAGAGTTTTCTGAATACCCATTGCGCTGCCGTCGGAGTGGTCGGCATAGTGGAGAGTGTAGGGGTCTGTATTGTTGCCGGGAATTTCTAATTTGTGAACGGTGCCGTTAATCAGTTTTGCACCCAAGGAAGCGGCGCGATCGCGCATGAAGCCATCGAGCACTTCGCGGCGGCACATACCGATGTATTCGTGTGCGTTTTCAATATTGATGTCCACCTCGACGTTGGAGGGGGAGATCATTTTCATTTTTCTGACTTGGCGGTCAATAATACTTTGCGGCAAGTCAAATTCGCTGACCATGCACAGGGGAATCGCCCCACCGCAGGGTTTGGCGTTGTCTAATTTACGCTCGAATAGGTATGTTTCGATGCCTGCTTTTACCAGTGTTTCGGCGGCGGAAGAACCCGCAGGGCCTGAACCTACTACTGCAACCCTTAGTGTCAAAGCTTTTCTCTCCAGTTTTTTTCTATAGGCATTACTCAGGTGTGATGGTATCACGGACTTGGGATGCGGTGGCGTGAAGCAGGGGAGATTTCAATGAAATGAAACAGAGCTTAACAGTTCGATACGAAAATCGAGTTTCGGGCAGTAGGTGCGATCGAATATCTTAAATTTTTTAGTGTAGATGAAGGTGGATGGACGGTGATGTGCGATCGAACATTTTGCCCTATTTTCTAAGAACAGGCAAGATGCCTGTTCCACAAAGAGTGAATTTTCTGCTTGTGGGGAGTAGGGGTTGGGCTTCTTGCCCGCCCGGACATGAACAGGCAAGATGCCTGTTCCACAACAGATAAATTTTCTGCTTGTGGGGAGTAGGGGTTGGGCATCTTGCCCGCCCGGACATGAACAAGCTTCCCTAGCCTGTTCCACAACAGATAAATTTTCTGCTTGTGGGGTGTAGGGGTTGGGCATCTTGCCCGCCCGGAATAGGTTAGAACCAGTCCAATAAGTTACATTAAAGTTACTTGCAGTTATATCTAAAATTCTTATGCTCGGTAATTTTCAACAAAGCAACCTGCGGATTGAGCTTGAAGCTTCCGAAACAGCGATTAGAGACAGCTTGTTGCGTCCAACTCAATTGCAGCAGTGGCTGTGGCCGCAGCAGTTGTCTAGCGGTTTGCCGGAAGAATTTGCTCAAGGTTTGACCTTTACAAGTTGGCTGGGCCCCGTGGCAGTTCAGCATCACGTTGATATTGTTGAGCACAATTGTCTGCGGCTGTTATTGAGTCAGGGAATTGACGGATTTCACGAGTGGTATTGGGGCGATGGTTGGGTGCAGTCTCGGTTGGAGGGAGTGTCGCTGCTGCCACTGAATTTGGGGCAAACGGCTAGTTTACTCCGGCTGCGGGAGTTTGTAGCCGGGAAGGGTAAGCGGAAGTAGATAAATGACTCTCCAAAATCATCAGAACAAAGTCTGGTAGTCCTGGATAGCAACGAAAAATTCTTAATCATTTTAGGAATAAAGAAGCGTTGTAATCATGGATAAAATACCAGAATGCACCCACATGATTGGAGCTCTTTATAGATAGATGAGAACAAAGTCTTTCTTATCAAACGAGATATCCTTTGCTGAAGGGTGTTATTGAATCTTTCGATATCAGAAGTTTTGCCAGTATCTTTCCCCAGAGATTTGTGTCGCTGGGGAAGATTTTTTTTTGAACCTCCCCAAAAATCTGTATAATAGACGGCACATTGTCTGTAAACTGCTGGGAGGGAATCCCAAAAACCTTGAGCACCCATTTCAACTCGGCTTCCTATATACACCCCTAGAATTTTTTTAGTTAAGGCATCAATTGGCAGCTCTTTCCACTGCTTGTTACCCTGATGCTCTACGAAAGACTACATTTCATCACGTTGGATCGTTAGCTTGCCTGGTTTTTTTGACTTTACTTGAACTTTCCGGGGGACTGATGCTAATTGTTGAAACACACATAGTATTGGAACCAGCGGGGGGACACCCTCGTGACTTTGACAATCGCGACTCAAGATATTTTTTCTAATAAAAGCTGATCTCTCAATTTTTTTGTTTCTTCTGAAATTGGTTAATGTCTCAGGTTTTGAAAAAACTGCCTGTGACAATATATACATTTAAAGTTTTGCTTAGCGCTGGGGGTGGGACAATTTTTAACGATGTTTGGATAACAGAAACGGTGACAATTCATGGAGTTGAGAATTAACAAGGCTTAGGTACGTCGCATCATAACTCCTTACCCTTACTCTGCCAGACCACCTGAAAGCCACTTCGCTGCCGAAAAATTAAGATTGTGTTATAAAAACATAATTTGTTCCTTTCTAAAGCGCTATTCTCGACACAACGAACCCGGTGCGTTTTGAGTTAGCTTTAATTTTTACAAGAAAAATAAATATGCTCTCCATTCCAGGCATTGCCATCCAGAAGCTGCTTTACGAAAGTGCCAACTCTCTGGTGTACCGGGCGATTCGGGAAGCGGATCGCCAACCGCTCATCCTCAAACTGCTCAAAGAAAGCTACCCCACACCTCAAGAATTGCTACGCTACCGCACCGAATACCGCATCACGCGGGAGCTGAAAGAGGCGGGAGTCGTGCAAGTTTATGAATTGCAAAAATACCAAAACAGCCTCGTGATTTTTGTGGAGGACTTTGGCGGGGAATCCTTGAAAATATGGATGCACCAGCGAAAGTTTAGCCTCAAGGAATTTCTGCAAATTGCGATCGCCACCACTGAAACTTTAGGGCAAATTCACAGCGCAAATATTATCCACAAAGATATTAACCCTTCTAATATAGTATTCAATCCAGCGACCGGACAGCTCAAAATTATCGACTTTGGCATTTCCACTCAGCTAACGCGAGAAATGCCAACCCTGAAAAATCCCAACGTTTTAGAAGGAACCCTCGCTTACATCTCGCCGGAACAAACTGGTAGGATGAATCGCTCTATCGATTACCGCACTGACTTTTACTCGCTCGGCGTCACCTTCTACGAATTGCTGACAGGAAAACTGCCTTTTGAGACAGAAGACGCTTTAGAGCTAGTTCACTGCCACATTGCCAGACAACCAGTTCCCCCGCACGAAATCAAGCCAGAAATTCCCCTAATTGTCTCGCAAATTGTCAGTAAATTGATGGCTAAAAATGCGGAAAATCGCTATCAAACTGCATTGGGTATTAAGCAGGATTTAGAAATGTGTCTGGTTCAACTACAAGAAACCGATAGCATAAAAGAATTTGACTTGGGAACGATGGATCTTACAGACCATTTCCTGATTCCCGAAAAGTTATACGGCAGAGAAACAGAAGTTTTTAATCTATTAGCGGCATTTGAAAGAGTTCGTAATGCTAGTGCCGAAATGATGCTAGTAGCTGGTTTTTCTGGGATTGGTAAAACCGCAGTAGTGAATGAAGTGCATAAGCCGATAGCCCGACAGGCTGGCTATTTTATCAAAGGCAAATACGACCAATTTCAACGCAATATTCCCTTTAGTGCATTTGTGCAAGCATTTCGGGAATTGATGGGACAATTATTATCAGAAAGTGACGCTCAGTTACACAGATGGAAAACCATGATTCTCACCGCAGTAGGCGAGAGTGGTCAAGTCTTGATTGACGTAATTCCTGAATTAGAACACATCATTGGCCCTCAAAGTCCTGCACTAGAATTGTCGGGGAGTGCGGCCCAAAATCGCTTCAATCTGCTGATGCAGAAATTTGTGCAAGTATTTACCCAAGCAGAACATCCCTTAGTGATGTTTCTGGACGATTTGCAGTGGGCAGATTCAGCATCGCTGAAATTGCTACAAGTGTTAATGCAGGATACAGGGCATCTGTTAGTATTGGGTGCTTATCGAGATAATGAGGTATCACCGGCTCATCCGTTTATGTTGACTGTGGATGAGATTGTGAAGTCTGGGGCAGTGGTGAATACGATTACCCTGCAACCGTTGAGTTTAGCATATCTAAATCAGTTGGTAGCAGATACGCTGATTTGCGATTTATCCTTGGCCGGGCCCTTGACAGAATTGGTTTATCAAAAAACCCAAGGTAATCCCTTTTTCTCGACTCAATTCCTCAAGGCGTTGCATGAAGATGGTCAAATTATTTTTAACCCCCCTCAATCCCCCACCCCCCTTTCATCCCCCCTTACCAAGGGGGGACAGAGGGGGGTACAAGGGGGGTGGCAGTGCGATATTAATCAAGTTAAATTTGCCGACGCCTCGGATGTGGTGGATTTTATGGCGGCGCAATTGCAAAAGTTGCCGAAAGAAACTCAGGATGTTCTCAAACTTGCCTCGTGCATTGGGGCGCAGTTTGATTTAGATACATTGGCAGTAGTCAGCGAAGAATTACCAGAACAAACGGAATCAGCGCTGTGGAAAGCCTTGCAAGAAGGACTCATTTTAGTGATTTCAGAAGGCTATAACTTCATTAAATCCGAGGCTCAATCCCCCAATCAGTCTGTTGCTAATCCCACTTATAAGTTCCTGCACGATCGCGTCCAGCAAGCGGCTTATTCATTGATTCCCGACGGCCAAAAACAAGCGACTCATCTGAAAATAGGACAGTTACTCCTACAAAGTTCTTCCGAGATAGAAACAGAAGAAAAAATATTTGATCTTGTGGGGCATTTAAATCAAGGAATTGAGTTAATCCATCAATTAAGTGAACGCTCAGCCTTAGCCCAACTCAACTTAGAAGCTGGACGTAAGGCTAGAAATTCTACCGCCTACGCTGCAGCAAATATATATCTACAAACGGGAATTGATCTACTGACACCTCAATGCTGGCAAACTCAATATGAATTGGCGCTAAATCTTTATGTTGCGGCTGCGGAAATTGCCTATTTGAATGGTGACTTTGATGGTATGGAACAGATGGCAGCACTTGTTTTGCAAGAAGCTCAGACGATTTTAGATCGAGTTAAAATTTACGAAATTAAAATTGCCGCTCAGACAGCGCAGAGCAAGGTGTTAGAAACGATCGCCGTAGCAAGAGACGCACTCTTACAATTGGGGATTGAACTCCCTGCCGAACCCGATCAAGCCAAGATTGGCAAAGCGCTACAAGCCCTTGCTGGCCAAATAAGCGGCAGAAAGATTGAGGAATTGGTTGATCTACCTGTGATGACAAATCCACAGACTCAGGCAGCTATGCAACTGTCTGGTATGTTGTTTCCACCCATTTTCCAGGGAATGCCCGGTTTGCTGCCCCTGCTGAGCTCAACGATGGTGAGTTTATCGCTTCAATTTGGGAATGCGCCTGCATCGACGGTGGGTTATGCGATGCACGGGATGGTGTTGTGTGCCTTTTTACAAGAGGTGGAAACGGGCTATGGCTTTGGGCAATTGGCACTCTCATTGCTCGATAGGTTCAATGTGCCCGAACTCAAGTCCACAGTTCTACTTTTGTTTGGTGGCTGGATTCAGCATCATCAAGAATCTCTTTTGGCAACGATACCGACGCTGAAAGATGGCTATAGGTTTGGTATGGAAACAGGCGACTTTGTAGACGCTGGCTACAACATATATATTTATTTTTATACGCATTTATTCGCTGGGGTAGAACTAGACACTTGGGAACCAGAAATAGCAGGTTACAGGGCTGTTATGGCGCAGTTGAAACAATATTCTGCTCAGATTTATTTGGATATGATTCAGCAGACGGTGCAGAACTTGAGGGAAACCCGTATTCGGCCGGATTTGTTAATAGGCTCTGCCTACGATGAAACGGTGATGATTCCCAAGCACTATCAGGATAATGAATTCACGGCGATCGCTGGTGCCTGCATCTACAAACTGCTGCTTGCTTACTGCTATGGCAATTACACGGCTGCCCTAGACCACATTACCCAAGTCAAACAGTATTTGATGGGAGTATCTGGATCGGCTTTTGTTCCAATTTTTCATTTTTATGCCGCCCTGACGCACCTGGCACTTTTTCGGGCACAGCCAGAAACCCAGCAAACTGAAATTATTGCCTTAGTGGAAACCCATCAAAGCACGCTGCAAAAGTGGGCGCAAAATGCTCCGATGAATTATCTGCATAAATGGTATTTAGTGGAAGCAGAACGGCAACGGGTGTTGGGCAATAAAGCCGAGGCGATTGAAATGTACGATCGCGCAATTTCAGGAGCCAAAGAAAACAAATATGTTAATGACGAAGCCCTGGCCAACGAACTAGCAGCCAAATTCTACGGGGAATGGGGCAAAACAAAAGTTGCTCAACCCTACATATTTGAGGCGTATTATTGTTATGTTGAATGGGGAGCCACTGCTAAGGTAACGGATTTAGAAACGCGATATCCCCACTTATTCACGGTAACTCAACCGGGAAGGAAAAACACTCAAACTACCGTAGCAATGACAACGACTGGTTCGGGTAATCACCTAGATATCACCGCAGTCATGAAGGCTTCTCAGGCGATTTCTGGAGAAATTATGCTAGATAAGCTACTGTCTAGCTTGATGAAAATTTTGATGGAAAATGCAGGGGCGCAACGAGGCTATCTGATTTTGTTAAGCGAGGGACAACTGTTCATTGAAGCTGAAGGGAAAATCGATGACGAACTCGTCACCGTGTTGCAGTCAATCCCCGTTGGAACCTGTCAAGAACTTTCCTCTGCAATTGTCAATTATGTGAGTCGCACTCAAGAAAGCGTGGTACTAGATGATGCTGCGCGATCGGGACAATTTACTAACGACCGCCACATCCGAAAGCATCAGCCCAAATCAATTTTATGTGTGCCGCTGATTAACCAATCTCAAATCATTAGTATTGTTTACTTAGAAAATAATCTGACAGCGGGAGCTTTTACCCCTGAAAGAGTGGAACTATTAAAAGTGTTATCGGGACAGGCGGCGATCTCGATTCAAAATTCTAAGCTTTATACAGAAGTACGCGAAAATGAAAGCAGGCTGGCTCAACTCAACAAAGCTTACGAGCGATTTGTTCCCCATCAATTCCTCCAATTTTTAGATAAATCAAGCATCATTGATGTGGAATTGGGCGACCAAGTGCAGTTAGAAATGTCGGTGTTGTTTTCCGACATTCGCGACTTCACCACGCTTTCGGAAACTATGACGCCGGAGGATAATTTCAAATTTATCAATTCCTATCTCAGTCGCATGGAACCCGTTATTAATGAAAATAAGGGGTTTATTGATAAATATATTGGCGATGCGATTATGGCGCTGTTTAGCGGCGAGGCGGATAATGCGGTGAAAGCGGGAATTGCTATGCTGCACCGTCTCGTTGAATACAATCAATACTGCACGGACTTGGGCTGTGCCCGGATTCAGATTGGGATTGGGATTAATACGGGTTCTTTGATGCTGGGAACTGTGGGAGGACCAAATCGCATGGACGGGACGGTAATCAGCGATGCGGTGAATTTAGCTTCTCGCGTAGA
The DNA here is from genome assembly GCF_036702475.1 of Microcoleus sp. D2_18a_B4. NCBI lineage: Bacteria > Bacillati > Cyanobacteriota > Cyanophyceae > Oscillatoriales > Microcoleaceae > Microcoleus > Microcoleus sp. D2_18a_B4. The sequence continues at coordinate 108,714 of NZ_JAUBTL010000011.1, read as the reverse complement.
AAGTTTGACTAAAAATTATGGGGTGGCGCTATTAATTACCCAGCCAACTTATGCGCGCCTGAAAAATCCATCCCAGTATGCAATCCGCACTATCGATACGGTAAAAGTCAAGGGAAAATCCGAAGCTGTGACGATTTATGAGGTGTTTGATGCTGACCCGCTAGCAATTAAAGATGGCAAGTTAGCTAGGCTGGAATTGTTTGCAGAAGCTAGGGCACTTTACTTGGGAGGGAAGTTATTTGAAGCGGCGCGGCTTTTTGAAGAGTGTTGGCGTCAGAATCAGGGCGATCGCGTTGCTAAAATGTACTGGGAACGCTGTGAGTCTGCATTGTTGACTCGCACAAAAATCAAAGACCGGCTACACAATTTACATTAAACGGTTGCTATACGTGAAAATCACAGCAAAAGGGCGATCGACTGTTGAGGCATCCTACAAATTAGGCGATCGCGATCGGGTAAGCTGTCGCGCATTTAAACTGTATATTCAGGGCGGGCGGGACGCCCACCCCACAAGACTTTAAATTTTTTTGACATACAATTTAAAGGCAGAACAGCTTAGGTATGTTGTTGCGCTTTAGCGCTAAAGCGCAACAACATACGAAGTCTAAAAAGTTACTGCCTGAACTATACTGCTGGCAGTGACTCCTTTCAAGACAGCTAAATATTCCCCTGTTACCTGATACTGAATTATAGTATCGCTAACAAAAGCGCCCGTCCCTTGATAAATATTTAACTGGCTAAAAGCAAGGGGGCTAATTAAATCAATTTTATCTTGATTGAGGGTAAAATCAGTAATCACATCGGCGGCGGCTAAGTCTGTTCCACCAGTATCGATCGCGATCGCAAACACATCAAAACCCAATCCGCCTGTGAGAGTGTCGGCACCCATTTCTCCAAATAAGTAGTCATTGCCCCCGTCGCCAAACAATATATCGTCGCCATCGCCTCCGTAAATGCGATCGTTTTCCTTACCTGCGTAAATCAAGTCAGTACCGCCGTCACCCTGAATAAATTCACTCCCTTGGCCGCCAAAAATAATGTCATTGCCATCACCGCCCCTGATGCCGTCATCCCCTTTTTGTCCGTAAAGCAAGTCATCTCCTGCTTTGCCATGAAGATAGTCATTGCCGGGGCGTGCGTGGATCATGTCGTTTAATGCCGATCCTGTGAGGCGATCGTCCTTCTGTGTCAAACCGATTACTGACTTTTTCAACAAGGTTGTGACATCGCCTAAGTTATCGTTATCGCTGATATTGACTGTGAGAGGGGCGACGAGATTATTATACAATGTGTCATTGCTGGTAGTGGCGTGGCTAATTGGGCTTAGATGATCGCCCTCAACAACCGCATCGTCAACCGCAGTCACCGTTACCGTTTGAGCGACATTCCAATTGGCGGGAGTAAAAGTAAGGGCAGGTAGGCTGACAGTAACTTGAGTTTCAGGGGTAATGGCGACGGTGACATTAGCAGTTGGCTGAGTATTTAGTCGCACTTTGTATATATCGCTGCCCAAGCTTTCGAGTACGTCGGTACTGCCAAGTGGTTCAAGGAAAATGACAGCGGGAGTACCTGGAGTTGGCGTTGGAGTCGGAGTTGTTGTCGGAGTCGGTGTTGTTGTCGGAGTCGGTGTTGTTGTCGGAGTCGGAGTTGGCGTTGGAGTCGGAGTTGTTGTCGGAGTCGGAGTTGTTGTCGGAGTCGGTGTTGTTGTCGGAGTCGGTGTTGTTGTCGGAGTCGGTGTTGTTGTCGGAGTCGGTGTTGTTGTCGGAGTCGGAGTTGTTGTCGGAGTCGGAGTTGTTGTCGGAGTCGGAGTTGTTGTCGGAGTCGGAGTTGTTGTCGGAGTCGGTGTTGTTGTCGGAGTCGGAGTTGTTGTCGGAGTCGGTGTTGGCGTGAAAGTCGGTGTTGGCGTGAAAGTCGGTGTTGGCGTGGGAGTCGGTGTTGGCGTTGGCGTGGGAGTTGGCGTTGGCGTGGGAGTTGGCGTTGGCGTGGGAGTTGGCGTTGGCGTGGGAGTTGGCGTTGGCGTGGGAGTCGGTGTTGGCGTTGGCGTGGGAGTCGGAGTTGGCGTGGGAGTCGGAGTTGGCGTGGGAGTCGGAGTTGGCGTGGGAGTCGGAGTCGGCGTCGGCGTGGGAGTCGGCGTCGGCGTGGGAGTCGGTGTTGGCGTGGGAGTCGGTGTTGGCGTGGGAATCGGTGTTGGCGTGGGAATGTTAACAGTAAAACTGCCTAAATTGCTACCTACAAATTGATTGCCAAAAGTATCTTTTACTTGCGATGCTTGCAAATTAACAGCGTAACTGCCATTATCTGTATCATCCCAACTTCCCCCAGGCGGAGTCAGCGAATAAGTTGCCGTGCGAGCTGTGCCGTTACTATTAGTATCGACGCTGACAAACGCAGCAGGAATAGCACCAGCAGACCAATTTACTACCAGGTCAGAATTATCTAAACTGCTAACATCAACTCCACTACTATCACTGAAAGTAACTGTCAATATTTGACTTGTACCACCCGCTATAGTAATGTTAGAAACGGAACTCAAGCTAGCAGGAGGTGCGGTGATATTAGCAGTACGACTCAGTTGAGTTGCAGCGGTATTGTTATTACTCGCAGTATCAGTAGCTTTAGCCTCCGGTACATCAACTGTGACATTACCATCACCATTCGGAGTAACGGTAAAATTATAAGTCGTGCCGCTACCTGTAAAACTGCTAACCGTACCATTAGTAACATTAACGCCGCTCGAACTAAATCCTGTCACATTTTCGCTGAAAGTTGCTGTGACTAAAAATGGTGCGTTGACTGTTGTTGCTGAAGTTGATGTTAAGGCAACTGTTGGCGGAGTAATATCAGCAGTACGAACCAGTTGAGTGGCAGCGATATTATTATTACCCGCAGTATCATTCGCTTTATTCGCAAGTACATCAACGGTGACATTACCATCAGCGGTGGGAGTGACATCAAAGGTGTAGGTTGTGGCATTAACTGGGACAAAGTTACCGACAATCGCATTGGCGACGGTAATATCAGTATTATCAAACCCAGTGACATTTTCACTGAAGGTTGCTGTGACGGTAAATGCGGCGTTGACTGTGCTGGCTGAAGTTGAGCTTAAGGTAACATTAGGTGCGGTAATATTAGCAGTACGAACCAGTTGAGTGGCAGCGATATTATTATTACCCGCAGTATCAGTGGCTTTAGCCGCAAGTACATCAACGGTGACATTACCATCAGCATTCGGGGTGACATCAAAGGTGTAGGTTGTGGCATTAACTGGGATAAAGTTACCGACAATCGCATTGGTGACGGTAATATCAGTAGCATCAAACCCAGCGACATTTTCACTGAATGTTGCTGTGACGCTAAATAAACCATTTACTGTTGTTGCTGATGCGGGTGTTAAGGCAACTGTTGGTGCAATGCCATCAATAACTATTGCTTTGGAAGCACCCAAAGAATTGAGTACACCCGGAGTTACTAAAGTTAAGATGGCATCACCATTGGTCGCATTCTTAATAGTACCCCCGCTTAGGGATAAAGCAGTTGTGGAAACATAGTCTAAGTCTGGGCTGATATCGCCGGAGGCTACTGCATACCGGAATGTCAAGGTGTTGCTGCCGCTGCCTGAAAGATAGCTGGCGAAAGGAGTTACACCCGCTAAGCTAAGTTGTGGCGTGCCTGTGACATTGACTATTTGAGAGAATTGAACGGTGATATCAATGGCTGTACCAATACCGTAAGTCCCGTCTGGTGTGGTGCCACTAACACTGGTAACAGTGGGAACGGGATTAATTGCAATATCGGCAGTTTCAGTAGCGATACTGAAAACACTGGATGTAGTGTTATTTGCTAGGTCTGTGGTGTAGTCGGCTACACCGCCGTTAGTGCCGGTAATTTGATCCCAGGCGGCAAAGGTAAGGGCGTTGGTGAGAGTGCCGTTATAACCTGCATTAGGAACAAATCGAAGGCTGGTGTTGGCATTACTAGCTAATAGTAAGGCGTTAGCGGGAGAAACGGCTGGGGCGTTATTCCAGATAGTGCCGTCGGTGGTGTATTGCCAAGTGCCGTTAGTGGTGTCGAGGTTGGTGATGGCAATACCTTGTAAGGCGCTGGCGTTGGGATCGGTGATTTTTGTACCGCCGAGGTTGGCGATGATGGTGCTAATTAATGTACCTGTGCTGGCGCTGTCGTCTTGGTTTTGGGCGTTGAGGGTAGGGATGCCGGTGTTATCGAGGATGGGGGAGTCGTTGACTAAGACAGTGACTGTGGTGGGAGTGGAAACTACGCCGTCAGTGGCGGTGTATTGGAAGGTGTCTATACCGTTGAATCCGGCGTTGGGGGTGTAGTATATGCTACGTCCTTTGTCAAGGGCGATCGCATTAACGTTGATATTCATCCCGGTACCAGGGTTGAAGGTAGTATCCACACTGCCGTCGGCATTTAATCGGGCGATACTGCTGCGACTTGTGCCATTGACGGTGTTGAAAGTGCCGCCGACTACTGGTTTGTTACTGCTGTCTAGGGCAATCGCATTGACTGCGCCAGTCAGAACGGGGTTGAAGGTGGTATCCAGGGTGCCGTCGGTATTCAATCGGGCAATGCGGCTGCGACTTGTACCATTGACTGTCGAGAAACTCCCACCGACAAGTGGTTTGCCACTGCCATCTAGGGCGATCGCATTGACGGTGATATTCATCCCGGTACCGGGGTCGAAGGTGGTATCCAGGATGCCCTCGGTATTCAATCGGGCAATCCGGTTGATAGGAGTGCTGTTGACCGTGGTGAAATTGCCCCCGACTACTGGTTTGCCACTGCTGTCTAGGGCAATCGCGTTGACGTTGTTATTAATCCGCGTACCGGGGTCGAAGGTGGTATCCAAGGTGCCGTCGCTATTCAAGCGGGCAATGTAATTGCGAGATGTACCATTGACACGGGTGAAACCGCCGCCGACTACTGGTTTGCCACTGCTGTCTAGGGCGATCGCATTGACATTGCTATCCATCCCGGTACTGGGGTTGAAGGTATTATCCAGAGTGCCGTCGGTATTCAATCGGGCAATCCGGTTGCGAGGTATAGCATTGATGAGGGTGAAATCGCCACCGACTAAGGGTTGGTCACTGCTGTCTAGGGCAATCGCATAGACAGCATTATTCATTAGTGGGTTGTTGAAGGTGGTATCCAGGCTACCGTCGGTATTCAATCGGGCAATGTAATTGCGACCTGTGCCATTGACTGTGGTGAACAAGCCACCGAATATGGGTTTGCCACTACTGTCTATGGCGATCGCATTGACAGTATTATTCATCCCGGTACTGGGGTTGAATGTAGTATCCAGAGTACCGTTGCTATTCAATCTAGCAATGCGGTTGCGAGTTGTGCCGTTGACGGTGGTGAAATCGCCACCTGCATAAATCCAGTCGTTGATGGTGGCGGTGCCGTTAGTGGGGGCGGTGGTGATACCCTGCACTGAGAGTCGGGTGATACCTGCGTCGTTGGCGAGGCTATCTATGCTAATTTGGGGCGAGCCGACGGAGATGGCTTTGCTGTCGGGGCTAGCGGCTGCTAGGATGTGACTGTAGGCTAAAGCCTTAATGGGTGTAGCTTCGATCGAGCCGATTTGTACTTCCAGTTCCCAGTCTCCTCCCAGTGCCGCATTGCCGATGGGATTGGCAGAGGCGGCGATGTCAGCACCAGTTAATTCACTCAGGCGTTGGAGGAATTGGTTAGGTTTTGTAGGTTTTGTAGGACTATTTTCAACTGGGCGGTTAAAACCGCTACTACACAAACTAAACCCGCCTGCGTCGGTTGAAATTCCATAGTCCGCGTAGGCGGACTTTGTTTGTATAGCCGCGAATTCTATTCGCCGGGGCTGATTAAAAGCCGCGACATTACACCCGTAGAGGAGAATATCGGCACCGGGAATTAATGCTTTGCGCCAGTGTTGGAGTTGAGGGGCGAAGCTTTCTATGTTGCTGCTGTTGAGTGTATTTGCACCGAGTTGTACTGCACCAGGACTGCCGTGAGAGATGATGTGGATTGCTTCTATATTTTGTTCAATTGCTAACCTTTCGGTGATTTGCTCAATGCCATCCCGCGTTTCATCTAGGATAATTACTTCAGCATTTTGGGAAACGCCACTAATTAAACTCTGATAATCTTCAACATTTGAGTCAATAAAAACTAGAGTTGAAACCAACTTTTGGTGTATCATTTGCATCCTATTTAATTTTCAATTTTTTGATTTCCCATTCAAATAGGACTGATGGAATCACTAGCATCTGATTGCTAGGGATTCCATCAGTCTTTGCGATTGCTTCGCTTCGTTCGCAATGATATTGTTAGTATTTATGCACTTACTACTATGTCATTACCAGGAACAAAGCAAATTTCTGTCGCGAGTCAAGAAGCAACCGCCATCACCTTTATACCTTACCAAGGACTCCCAATCATTGTAAATGCCGACCAATAATAAGGATGGGAGAGGTTTTCATTACCTAGTTTAGCTAATTCTGGTGGCAATTCTAACTCCTTATTTAAATTTGACAAAATTAAACGGCCATTTTCAATGCGAACTTGACCTTTAATCATAGCAATTTGAGCCTGCCGTAAGGCTTCAGCTTTAATCGGCGCGACCTTCAAGTGATGGTAAAATTCAGCCATTAACCCTAAAGTACCTTCATCGCTGACGTACCAAAGACTCGCCAAAACTGACTTCACCCCCGCTTGCACAGCTAGCCCCGCAAAGCCTAATTCGACGCCTTCATCACCCACAGCAGTTTTACAAGCGCTCAACACCAATAGTTCAACTTTAGGCGGCTGATTCCACCCTAGTTCGCGCACGCGATCGAGTGTTAGCCTGGTGTCTGATAACTGAATGTAAGAATTGCTCGGTACTCCTGACTTAAACTCTCCGTGAGTGGCGAGGTGAATAATTCGATAGGCTTGGGCGCGGCGTTGCGACCTCAGATTATTGAGAGTAAAGGTTTGATTAAGAAAAGATTCGCCTTTCCATTCGGAGGCAATAGCGTTAAGTTCTGCGGGCACTGCTAGCAAGGGTTGGTTATTGGTAAATTGCGAGGCTCCCATTGCTAAAACTTCAGCATTTTTAACGCTTTCATAATTGGTATCGGTCAAGTTGACACTGGGAATGAGTCCGATGCTGTATTTTTCTACTAGAAATTGGAAACCGTCATGGAGGGCGGCTAAGGGGAGTGTTCGCAACCCCGCATCCATACTAAAAACTAGCGTATCGATGCCCTGAGCTTTCAACTCAGCTTCCAAGGGGGCAATCATCCACTGGTAAAGTTGTTGGGATGCTGGCAAATAGCTGTCAGTATTAATGTTTCTGGGATTAAGGAGTTCAGACCTGAAGTTGGCGGCGACTTGCATCAAAGTTTCGCGCCGGGCGGCGGGGATGGCTTTATGAATGGGGAGGCCAGTAGGGGGGACGATGATCAGGTCTAATTGTTCAGGGCGGGATAAGACGTAGATAATGGCTGTTTTTTTACCAGTTTGGCTGGCGATCCCTCTAATTCTTTCCTGTATGGCCGTAAAAGATTGTAAATCGCCCCTGATTTCCTGGTTAATGTATGACCCCACTTGTTGGCTATAGAAGATATCCATAAACAAAGTGGCTTGAGAGATATCGCCTCTATCGATTAGCCCTGTGATATCGCTGGGGCTAACTATATTTAGAGGCGATGCCGTTTGGACAACTTCGCTTACCCAATCGGATCTGTAGTTAAAAAGAGATTCAATTCTATTAATGATATTCAGGTTGTCAGATTGAGCGATCGTATTGGTAATTGAGATATCCGGTAGTGGTGTTAGAGATGGTTCCGGCGTTGGTGTGGGTGGTTCCGGCGTTGGTGTGGGTGGTTCCGGCGTTGGTGTTGGTGGTTCCGGCGTTGGTGTTGGTGGTTCCGGCGTTGGAGATAGCGCGGAAGTAACGATCGCAATATTGCCCTGAGTGTAAGTGCTAGGTGGCACCGGCACCGCAAACTGTGGCGAAATTGTCTGGGAACCTGATGTAATGGCTCCCGCCGTCCCATTCGTTGTCGAATCGCCGACAATAAAAGGTGTAGTCGTGCTCCCCGCGTGGCGAATAGTAATCGCGCCGCCACCCGTGCCATTAGCGCTGGAAATGCTCGCATTTACACCGTTACTATCTGTAAAAGTGCCGCTGACTGTGAACAAATTGCCGGCCGTGAGGTCAATACTGCCGCCAGTAGACTGAAGAGTGCCTGTAACGGCGATGTCGCTACCAGCTTTGAGAGTAATATTACCCCCAGAAGTGGCGATCGCATCCAGCGCAATGTCCCCTGCTGATTCCAAAATCACAGGCCCGCCTACTGTCGAAATCGCTCCCACTCCGATGCTATTGCCCGAAGCAACACCCGGTGAAGCAAAAAATGTCTCCCCTTCGGTGACATTCGGCGGCAAATTGGCAGCATTCGCCAGAGTCGAAACCCCCGATCGCAGAATTAAAGCTGCACTACCTGAAAGCACCGCCGCATCTGGATCGGCGGAACCTGACAAAGTAGTATCTGGCCCATTGATGGTAATATCTCCCGCCGCGATCGCGCCTTTTGCTTCTACCTTAAGTGAGGTTCCAGTATAATCCCCAAATCTCACATCTCCCTCGGAGCTAATAATCGGGTCGTACAAACTCAGAAAACTGCCGCCGTTGCCAGACAATGTGAGAATAGAAAAATTACCACGCGCAGCGAAGTGAGCATCACCCGAAACATTGCCATTGCTCAATAATGTGATATCCCCTGCGGATTGGAATGCAGGGTTAGGGTAATTTAGCGCGAAGATATCAATATTTTGATTACCTTGTATAGTAAGATTGCCACCTGCGATCGCCCTGAAAGGATAACTGCCATCCCTCACCCGCACCGTATCTCCTGCCAACAGAAACAAATTGTTCTCAGTAAGTAGCTGGCTTTCTACCAAAGTGAGATTACGTGCAGCCGAGAGTGTAGCATTCTGACTATTAACACTAGAACTAGCGATCGCCACATCCCCGCTTTCCACCCTCAAACCCGCCGTCAAAACCACTTCTCCTGCACCGTTAACGGAGATACCAGTAGCAGAGTTCCCACCTGCGCCCGCAAGCAATTGCGGAAGAGACAAAGGCAGAGATAATAGCCCATTCTGTGCCAACAATCCCCCGTCAACAACCCCAATTTCTAAACTTAATAAATGTCCTTCTTGACTAATACGAACAGCATTTTTACCGGGTACAGCAGCGACAGTAATATTACCTTGGGGAGCATTGAGGGAACCAGTGCTGACGACAGTACCGCCGATTAAAGTTATACTTTGTCCCGGCACAACAGCTAAATTACCTGCATTGAGGATACTTCCCGGTTGGCTGAGATTAAAGTAAAAAGTGTTCGGAGTTCCTATCAGCTTACTGTAATCATTCGCTCCAGCCACATTGAATAAACCGGAATCAAAACCGATGTTAGTAGCAGTAGTAGCTGTAAAACCCGCCGGAAGATTCAAGCTAGCATTAGGGCCAAAGATAATGCCCGAAGGATTTATTAAAAACAGGTTGGAATTGCCGCCACTTACTTGAATTAAACCATTAATAATAGAAGGATTTCCGCCTACTACCCGACCCAGAATGTTGCGAATAGCGGGATTAGAGATAAAATTAGCAATCTGCCCTTCGCTAAGCCCAAACTGTTGAAAACTGTGGAAAAGATTCGCTCCATCTCTAGAAGTTTGGCCGCCTGTAATATTCAAGCGATCGCCGTCGGGCGTGACAGTAGTGCCAGTGTCATTGGGTGCAGGAACAATGGGTTGTGCTTGTACCACCGCTGTACTGACAATAGTGGCTGCGCTCGCTAGCATTGCAGCACCCTGTATAGAAAAGAAGGCTAGTTTCATTCGCTTTGAGCTGGCAGAGCACGTATCGGACAATTATAACTTTAAGCTATTGGCGGCTCAGTGCGGTCAACTGCGGCGTAGACTTAGCGATTAAGAACCTCGTCACCATCAGGGCGGTTGCTATAGCTAAAACCCAAATTCTGCACCCTCAAATATCACGATCGGTTTTTACTTATTCTTAGCCAGCAATAAAGCTATAATTTATAGTTTTATACCGTATATTGACTGATAAAAAACGTTTTAAAGCCATAATTTATTAGTTTAAAAATAGAGTTTTCTGCGTAATTATGCTGTGTCACAGCCCAGGCTGCGTAATGTGGGCTGAAAATCAAAGCAAAAGTACGATCGACTGTTGGTGCACCATACAAATTAGGCGATCGCGATCGGGGCTACCACAAAGTATTTGCAGGCTGTTACCGGACAAACTAAACATTTGTTACAAAAAGAATTTTTTTTCCTTTCTAACGCGCTATTGTATACAGAAAGCTGGTGCGTTTTGAGTTAGCTTTAATTTTTACCAAAAAAATCAATATGCTCTCTATTCCAGGCGTTGCCATTGTGGCGGTTCTTTACGAAAGTGTCAACTCTCTGGTTTACCGGGCGATTCGGGAAGCAGATAAAGGGCCGATTATCCTCAAACTTCTCAAAGAAAACTACCCCACACCTCAAGAATTGGTGCGCTACCGCACCGAATACCGCATCACCCAAGAGCTAAAAGAGCCGGGAGTCATACAAGTTTATGACTTGCAAAAATACCAAAATAGCCTCGTGATGTTTGTGGAGGACTTTGGCGGCGAATCCTTGACAATTTGGATGCAGCAGCCCTCCTTTACTCTAGAGGAATTTTTGCAAATTGCGATCGCCACCACGGAAGCATTAGGGCAAATTCACAGAGCCAATATTATCCACAAAGATATTAACCCCTCGAATATTGTTTACAACCCGGAAACCAAACAATTAAAAATTATTGACTTTGGCATTTCCACCCAGCTAACCAGAGAAACACCGATACTGAAAAACCCCAACGTTATTGAAGGCACCCTCGCTTACATCTCGCCGGAACAAACTGGCAGGATGAATCGCACTCTCGATTACCGTACTGACTTTTACTCGCTTGGCGTCACCTTCTACGAATTGCTGACAGGAAAACTGCCTTTTGAGACAGACGATGCTTTAGAGCTAGTTCACTGCCACATTGCTAGACAGCCAGTTCCGCCGCACGAAATTGAGCCAGAAATTTCCCTAATTGTCTCGCAAATTGTCAGTAAACTGATGGCGAAAAATGCGGAAAACCGCTATCAAACTGCATTAGGATTGAAGCAGGATTTAGAAACTTGTCTGTTTCAATTACAAGCAACGGCTAACATTGAGCAGTTTGCCTTGGGAACGCGGGATATTACCGACCGTTTCCTAATTTCCGAAAAGTTATACGGTAGGGAAACTGAAATTTCTCATCTATTAGCCGCCTTTGAACGAGTTAGTACAGGGAGCGCCGAAATGATGCTGGTGGCTGGCTTCTCTGGTATTGGTAAAACCGCAGTAGTGAACGAAGTCCCTAAGCCGATCGCCCGAGTTAGGGGCTATTTTATTAAAGGCAAATACGACCAATTCCAGCGAAATATTCCCTTCAGTGCATTTGTGCAAGCATTTCGGGAATTGATGGGACAGTTATTATCAGAATCCGATGCTCAGTTACAAACCTGGAAAACCCAGATTCTGATCGCAGTAGGCGAGAGCGGGCAAGTCTTGATTGAGGTGATTCCTGAGTTAGAACGCATCATTGGCGCTCAACCGGCTGTACTAGAACTGTCGGGGAGTGCAGCACAAAATCGCTTTAATCTGCTGATGCAGAAATTTGTGCAAGTATTTACCCAAGCCGAACATCCCTTAGTGATATTTTTGGACGATTTGCAGTGGGTGGACTCGGCATCTCTGAAGTTGCTACAAGTATTGATGGAGGATACGGGGCATCTGTTAGTATTGGGTGCTTATCGAGATAATGAGGTGTCCGCTGCTCATCCATTTATGCTGACGGTGGATGAGATTGTTAAGTCTGGCGCAGTGGTGAACACTATGACGCTGCAACCGTTGAGTTTAGGAGATATTAATCAGTTAGTGGCAGATACGCTGATTTGCGATTTATCCTTAGCCGGGCCCTTGACAGAATTGGTTTATCAAAAAACCAAAGGTAATCCCTTTTTCTCGACTCAATTCCTCAAGGCGTTGCATGAAGATGGTCAAATTATTTTTGACCCCCCTGTGTCCCCCCTTACTAAGGGGGGAAGTAAAAGGGGGTGGCAATACGATATTGCTCAAGTTACATTTGCCCACGCCTCGGATGTGGTGGAGTTGATGGCAGCGCAATTGCAGAAGTTGCCCAAAGAAACTCAGGATGTTCTCAAGTTGGCGGCTTGCATTGGGGCGCAATTTGATTTAGAGACATTGGCAATAGTCAACGAAGAACTACCCGAACAAACGGCATCAGCGCTGTGGAATGCCTTGCAAGAAGGACTTATTTTAGTGATTTCCGAAGGCTATAACTTCATTCAAGCAGATACTCAATCCCCTCCTGGGTCTGTTGCTAATCCAACTTATAAGTTCCTGCACGATCGCGTTCAGCAAGCGGCTTATTCATTGATTCCCAACGACCAAAAACAAGCCACTCATCTCAAAATTGGGCAGTTACTGCTACAAAAATCCTCGGATATTGAAAAAGAAGAAAAACTCTTTGATATTGTGGGGCATTTTAATCAAGCAATTGAGTTAATCAATCAATTAAGCGAACGAGAAGCCTTAGCCAAACTCAACTTAGAAGCCGGAGGTAAGGCAAGAAGTTCTACCGCCTACGCTGCGGCAATGGTCTATCTGCAAACAGGAATTGAGCTACTGACAGTCAACTGCTGGCAAAGTCAGTATGAATTGACCCTGAATCTCTATGTTGCTGCCGCCGAAGCTGCCTATTTGAATGCTGATATTGATGGCATGGAACAGATGGCAGCACAGGTATTGCAGAATGCTCAGACGATTTTAGAAAAAGTTAAAATTTACGAAATTTCAATCGCCGCCCAGACAGGCCTGGGCAAGCTGTTGGAGGCGATCGCAGTCGGCAGAAATGCACTCTTACAACTGGGGGTTGAACTCCCCACTGAACCCAACGAAGCCTTGATTGGCAAAGCGCTACAAACTCTTGCCCGCCAACTTCAGAGCCGAAGAATTGATGAACTGGCGGATATGCCTTTGATGACAAATCTCCAGACTCAAGCAGCCATGCAACTGTTAAGAATGTTACCGGCACCGATTTTCATGGGAATGCCCGGTTTGCTGCCCCTACTTAGCTCCACGATGGTTAGTTTATCGATCTCCTTTGGGAATGCACCCGCATCAAGCGTGGGGTATGCAATTCATGGGATGGCATTGTGTGGTTTTTTGGGAGAGGTAGAAACAGGCTATGGCTTTGGTCGATTGGCACTAAGCTTGCTGGAGGGGTTCACTTCACGGGAATTCAATTCCATCATTCTGATGATTTTTGGGGCTTTGATACAGCATCATCAGGAAGCTATGAGAGCCGCGATATTAACGCTGAAAGATGGCTATACGGTTGGGATGGAAATTGGCGATTTTGGTAACGCTGGCTACAGCATAATCAATTACTTTCACACCAACTTTTGGGGTGGAGTAGAACTAGAGACTTGGGAACCAGAACTAGCAGATTACAGCACTGCCTTGGCTCTGGTGAAGCAGTATTCTGCTCAGGATTCTTTGGATATGACACGGCAGACGGTGCAGAACTTGACTGAAGCCGTTAGTCAACCGGATTGCTTAATGGGAACTGTCTACGATGAAACAGTGATGCTTCCTAAGCACCATCAGGATAATGAACTCTCGGCGATCGCTCTTGTCTACATTTACAAACTGCTGCTTGCCTACTTAGGCGGCAATTATCCGGCTGCCTTAAACCATATTTGCCAAGTCAAGCCGTATTTGATGGCATTATCGGGATTGGTTGTTGTTCCCGCTTTCCATTTTTATGCAGCCCTAACACACTTGGCGCTATTTCCCACACAGCCAGAAACCGAGCAAGCTGAAATTATTACTCAGGCCAAAGCCCATCAAACGACTCTGCAACAGTGGGCGCAAAATGCTCCCATGAATCATTTGCATAAATGGTATTTGGTTGAGGCCGAAAAACATCGCGTTTTGGGTAATAAAGTTGAGGCGATTGAAATGTACGAGCGCGCCATTTCTGGAGCCAAAGAAAATAAATTCCTCAACGAAGAAGCATTAGCTAATGAACTAGCAGCCAAATTTTACCTAGAATGGGATAAAGAAAAATTTGCCCAACTCTACATGATTGAGGCGTATTATTGTTATATTCAATGGGGAGCCACTGCTAAGGTAACGGATTTAGAAACGCGATATCCACAGTTATTAAAACCAATACAACGGAAAAATAAAACCACTAAAACTACGGCAAAAGTGACGACAACAGGTTCGTCGGAATCTAACTTAGATATCACCACAGTCATGAAAGCCACGAGTGCGATTTCCGGCGAAATCTTACTAGATAACCTACTGTCCAGCTTGATAAAAATTTTGATGGAAAGTGCAGGGGCGCAAAGAGGATATCTGATTTTGTCCAGCCAGGAAAAGCTGTTAATTGAAGCTGAAGGGACAATAAATTCCCAACAAGTCACCGTGTTGCAGTCAATCCCGGTTGAAAATTGTCAAGAACTTTCCTCCGCAATTGTTAACTATGTGGCCCGCACTCAAGAAAGCGTGGTACTAGATAATGCTTGCCGAGAGGGACAATTTACCAACGACCCCTACATCCACAAAAATCAGCCCAAATCAATTTTATGCGTGCCGCTGATTAACCAAGCTCAAATCGTCAGTATTGTTTACCTAGAAAACAATCTGACAGCCGGAGCTTTTACCCCAGAAAGAGTGGAACTATTAAAAGTGTTATCTGGACAGGCGGCGATCTCGATCCAAAATTCTAAACTCTATACAGAAGTACGCGAAAGCGAGAACAGACTCGCTCAATTTTTAGAAGCAATTCCAGTGGGGGTGTCAGTGCTGGATGCTTCTGGCAAACCTTACTATAGTAATCGCGCAGCTATTCAATTAGTAGGTAAAGGAGTTATTTGTAAGGGCACCAGCGAACAAATATCCGAGGTTTATCAAGTGTATAAAGCTGGTACAGATCAGGAATATTCCTCTGCTGAATTGCCAATTGTGCGAGCGCTGAGGGGCGAAAGTGCCACCGCTGAGGATATGGAAATTCACCAAGGTAATAAGATTATTCCGATAGAGGCTTGGGCTACTCCCATCTATGATGAAAATGACAATATTTCTTATGCAATTGTAGCCTTTCAAGATATCACAGATCGCAAAAAAGCCGAAACAGAGCAGATCAGGTTCACCAATGAACTTTTTCAACTCAACAAAGCTTACGAGCGCTTCGTCCCCAATCAGTTCCTCCATTTTTTAGAGAGACCAAGCATTGTAGATGTCGAGTTGGGCGACCAAGTGCAGTTAGAAATGTCGGTGCTATTTTCTGATATTCGCGACTTCACCACGCTTTCGGAAAGTATGACTCCGGAGGATAATTTTCAGTTCATTAATGCTTATTTATCTCGGATGGAATCAGCGATTATTGAAAATCATGGCTTTATTGATAAATATATTGGTGATGCGATTATGGCGCTATTTAGCGGTAATGCTGATAATGCAGTAAACGCCAGTATTGCCATGCTGCATCAACTTCAAGTATACAATCAAGAGCGGGTTGATTCTGGTTATGCCCCGATTAAGATTGGCATTGGCATTAATACTGGGAATTTAATGTTAGGCACGGTGGGCGGGCAAAATCGCATGGATACGACGGTAATTAGTGATGCAGTGAATTTAGCTTCTCGTGTGGAAGGATTAACAAAAAATTATGGTGTTGCTTTACTGATTACACAGCAGACTTTTAATAAGTTAGCTAATCCTAGCAACTATGCTATTCGCATGATTGCTCAAATTAGTGTGAAGGGAAAAGTAGACTTATCTACAATTTATGAAGTCTTTGAGGCAGATATTCCTGAAACAAAGCGAGGAAAATTAGCAACAAAAGATTTATTTAATCAAGCTTTGAGCTTATATCGGCAACAGAAATTTATCGAAGCCACAGCATTATTTGCTCAATGTTTAGAGCTCTGCCCTTCGGATCAAGTTGCTCAAATTTATTGGGATTGGTGTGAACAAAAAACTATCAGTTTAAACATCGAACTCTTAGAGAGAAGTTTAGCATTAATAAAACCTCACTCTGATGAATTTGTAAGTAACTTTTATGAAATACTTTTTAATGAGTCTTCTCAGATTAAAGCTCTTTTTATGAATACAAGAATGGCACAGCAAAAAGAAAAGCTTTGGCAAAGCTTAGAAATCATTATTGAAAATTTACGGAAACCTAAGTTAATTAATGTTTTTGCTAAAGGATTAGGTGCAACTCATGCCAAATATGGCGTTTCAGTAGAACATTTTCCTGTTGTGGCCAATGCACTCATTCAATCCCTGAAAGCGCAGATGGGTTTAGAGTGGACACCTGAAACTGAGAAAGCTTGGGTAGAGGCTTATACAATTATTCAGTCAGCTATGATTGATGGCATGGGAGTTATGTGACCTTTATGAGGTGTTTGATGCTGACCCGCCAGAAATCAAAGCGGGCAAGTTAGCTACGCTGGAATTGTTTGCAGAAGCGAGGGCAATTTACTGGGAAAGGAAGTTAGCTGAGGCGGCCCGGCTGTTTGCCGAGTGTTGGCGTCAGAATCCGGGCGATGCCGTCGCTAAAATTTATTGGGAACGCTGTCAGTCTACTTTAAGAAATCGCACAAAAATCAAAGACAGGCCACACAATTTAGATTAATCATAAAAGTCCAAAGCTCGATCGCTACATGAAAAACTAAACATTTGTTACAAAAAAAAATTACCTTTCTAACGTGCTATTCTATACACAAAGCTGGTGCCTTTTGACTTAGCGTTAATTTTTAGAAAAAAAATCAATATGCTCTCTCTTCCAGGCGTTGCTGTCGAGACGCTGCTTTACGAAAGTGTCAACTCTCTGATTTACCGGGCGATTCGGGAAGCGGCTCGCCAGCCCATTATCCTCAAACTGCTTAAAGAAAACTACCCCACACCTCAAGAATTGGTGCGCTACCGCACCGAATACCGCATCACCCAAGAGTTGAAAGAGGCGGGAGTCGTGCGAGTCTATGACTTGCAAAAATACCAAAACAGCCTCGTGATGTTTGTCGAGGACTTTGGCGGGGAATCCTTGACAATTTGGATGCAGCAGCGAAAGTTTACTCTGGAGGAATTTTTGCAAATTGCGATCGCAACTACAGAAATTTTAGGGCAAATTCACAGCGCCAACATCATCCACAAAGATATTAACCCCTCGAATATTGTTTACAACCCCGAAACAAAACAATTAAAAATTATCGACTTTGGTATTTCTACTCAGTTAACGCGAGAAACGCCAACCCTGAAAAACCCCGGCGTTCTGGAAGGAACCCTTGCTTATATCTCGCCGGAACAAACGGGGAGAATGAATCGCACTCTCGATTACCGGACTGACTTTTACTCCCTCGGCATCACCTTCTACGAACTACTGACAGGAACACTGCCTTTTGAAACAGAAGACCCTTTAGAGCTAGTTCACTGCCACATTGCCAGACAGCCAGTTCCCCCGCACGAAATCGACCCAGAAATCCCCCTAATTGTCTCGCAAATTGTCAGTAAATTGATGGCGAAGAATGCCGAAAACCGCTATCAAACTGCCTTGGGGCTCAAGCATGATTTAGAAATGTGTCTGCTGCAATTACAACAAACCGACAGCATAGAAGAATTTGACTTGGGAAGGCGAGATATTACAGACCGTTTCCTGATTCCCGAAAAACTCTACGGCAGAGAAAGTGAAGTTTATAAACTATTAGCGTCGTTTGAACGAGTCAGTACAGGTAGCGCCGAAATGATGCTGGTAGCTGGGTTTTCAGGGATTGGTAAAACCGCAGTAGTAAATGAAGTCCACAAGCCGATCGCCAGACAGCGTGGCTATTTTATCAAAGGCAAATACGACCAATTTCAGCGCAATATTCCCTTCTCTGCATTTGTACAAGCTTTTCGCGAATTGATGGGACAATTATTATCAGAAAGTGACGCTCAGTTACACAGATGGAAAACCATGATTCTCACCGCAGTAGGCGAGAGTGGGCAAGTGCTGATTGAGGTGATTCCTGAGTTAGAACACATCATTGGCGCTCAAAGTCCTGCACTAGAATTGTCCGGGAGTGCCGCCCAAAATCGCTTCAATCTGCTGATGCAGAAATTTGTGCAAGTATTTACCCAAGCAGAACATCCCTTAGTGATGTTTCTGGACGATTTGCAGTGGGCAGATTCAGCATCTTTGAAGTTATTACAACTATTGATGGAAGATACGGGGCATCTGTTAGTATTGGGTGCTTATCGGGATAATGAGGTATCACCGGCTCATCCGTTTATGTTGACTGTGGATGAGATTGTGAAGTCTGGGGCAGTAGTGAATACGATTACCTTGCAACCGTTGAGTTTAGCATATCTCAATCAGTTGGTAGCAGATACACTGATTTGTAATTTATCCTTTGCCGGGCCATTGACAGAACTGGTTTATCAAAAAACCAAAGGTAATCCCTTTTTCTCTACTCAATTCCTCAAGTCGCTGTATGAAGATGGTCAAATTATCTTTGACTGGGATGTAGGGCATTGGCAGTGCGATATTGCTCAAGCTAGACTTACCCACGCCTCGGATGTGGTGGAGTTTATGGCGGCGCAATTGCAGAAATTGCCTGCCCAAACTCAGGATGTTCTCAAACTTGCCGCCTGCATTGGGGCGCAGTTTGATTTAGATACCTTGGCAATAGTCAGTGAAGAATTACCCGAACAAACAGCATCAGCACTATGGAAAGCCTTGCAAGAAGGACTCATTTTACCCATTACAGAAGGCTATAAATGCTTCATTCCAACAGATGCTCAATCCAATACTGAGTCTATTACCAATCCCACTTATAAGTTCCTGCACGATCGCGTCCAGCAAGCGGCTTATTCCTTGATTCCTGACAACCAAAAACCAGCCACTCATCTCAAAATAGGACAGTTACTGCTACAAAATTATTCGGAGATAGAAAGAGAAGAAAAACTATTTGATATTGTGGGGCATTTGAATCAAGGAATTGAGTTTATCAATCAATTAAGCGAACGAGAAGCCTTAGCCCAACTAAACTTAGAAGCTGGACGTAAGGCTAGAAATTCTACCGCCTACGCAGCCGCAAATATCTATCTGCAAACAGGGATTGAGCTACTGAGGGCCAACTGCTGGGAAAGTCAGTATAAATTGACGCTGAATCTCTATATTGCTGCTACCGAAGCTGCCTATTTGAATGGTGACTTTGATGGCATGGAACAGATGGCAGCAAAGGTTTTACAAGAAGCCCAAACAATTGTAGACAAAGTTAAAATTTACGAAATTCAAATCGTCGCCCATACAGCCCAGAGCCAGATGCTAGAAGCGATCGCAGTGGGTAGAGATGCCCTGCGACTACTGGGGATCGATCTCCCCAGCGAACCTGACAAAGCCACGATTGGTAAAGCGCTGCAAGCCCTGGCTAGCCAACTTCAGGGCCGACAGATCGAGCAACTGCTTGACTTGCCTTTGATGACAAATCCACAGAATCGGGCAGCTATGCAACTCTTAAGAATGTTAGGTGCACCCGTTTTTCAAGCAATGCCCGGTTTGCTGCCCCTAGTTACCTCCACGATGGTGAGTTTATCGCTCTCCTTTGGGAATGCACCCGCATCGACGGTGGGGTATGCCATGCACGGGATGGTTCTGTGTGCCTTTTTAGGAAAGGGGGAAACGGGTTATGCCTTTGGTAAATTGGCACTTTCATTGCTCGATCGGTTCAATGTGCCCGAATTAAAGTCCATGATTCTGTTTGTGTTTAGTTGCTTTATTCAGCATCACCAAGAAGCTCTCTGGGCAACGGTACCGACGCTGAAAGATGGCTACACGGCGGGCATGGAAACGGGCGATTTTCTATACGCTGGCTACAACATAACTATTTACTTTTATGCCAACTTTTTCGGTGGGGTAGAACTAGACAATTGGGGAGCCGAACTAGCAGATTACAGCACTGCCTTAGATCGGGTGAAGCAATATTCTGCTCAGGATGATTTGGATATGATGCGGCAGACGGTGCAGAATTTGACGGAATGTGTGAGTCAACCGGATTGCTTAATAGGAACTGCATACGATGAAACTGTAATTATTCCTAAGCGCTATCAGAACAATGAATTCACAGCGCTCGCTTTTATCTACATCAACAAACTACTTCTTGCTTACTCGTTTGGGAATTATTCGGCTGCCACATACCACATTAGCCAAGTTAATTCGTATTTGATGGCAGTATCGGGAAGTGTTTATTTTCCCATTTTCCCTTTCTATGCCGCCCTAACACACTTGGCGCTATTTCCCACACAGCTAGAAATTGAGCAAGTAGAAATTCTCGCTCAGGTACAAACACATCAAACCACTTTACAACAGTGGGCGGAAAATGCTCCCATGAATTATCTGCATAAATGGTATTTAGTTGAGGCCGAAAAACATCGCGTTTTGGGCAATAAAGCTGAGGCGATTGAAATGTACGATCGCGCCATTTCTGGAGCCAAAGAAAATAAATTCCTCAACGAAGAAGCACTAGCTAACGAACTAGCAGCCAAATTCTACTGGGAATGGGGCAAAGAAAAACTTGCTCAAACCTACATGATTGAGGCATATTATTGTTATGTTCAATGGGGAGCAACTGCTAAGGTAACGGATTTAGAAACGCGATATCCGCAGTTATTGGCGCCAATCCAACCGGGAATAAAAACAACTACAACTACGGCCTCAGTGACGACCAAGGGTTCTGGTTCTCACTTAGATATCACCACAGTAATGAAAGCTTCTCAGGCCATTTCTGGCGAAATCCTGCTGGATAAATTACTGTCTAAATTGATGAAAATTTTGATGGAAAGTGCAGGAGCGCAAAGAGGCTATTTAATTTTATCAAGCCAGGGAAAGCTATTAATTGAAGCTGAAGGCACAATAAATTCCCAACAAGTCACCGTGTTGCAGTCAATCTCAGTGGAAAATTGTCAGGAACTTTCCTCCGCAATTATCAATTATGTGGCTCGCACTCAAGAAAGCGTGGTACTCGATGATGCTGTCCGAGAGGGACAATTTACCAACGACCCCTACATCCAAAAGCATCAGCCCAAATCAATTTTATGTGTGCCACTGATTAATCAATCTCAAATCATTAGTATTGTTTACCTAGAAAACAATCTCACAGCCGGAGCTTTTACGCCAGAAAGACTGGAACTATTAAAAGTGTTATCTGGACAGGCGGCTATCTCAATCCAAAATTCTAAGCTTTATACAGAAGTCCGCGAAAGTGAGAACAGACTCGCTCAATTTTTAGAAGCAATTCCAGTCGGGGTGTCAGTGCTTGATGCTTCTGGCAAATTTTACTATAGTAATCGCGTTGCTATTCAATTATTAGGTAAAGGAGTTATTCCTCAAGTCGCCAGCGAGCAAATACCAGAGGTTTATCAAGTATATCAAGCGGGAACAGAGCAGGAATATCCCTATGGTGACTTGCCAATTGTGCGAGCGTTGAAGGGCGAAAGTGCCACCGCTGAGGATATGGAAATCCACCAAGGCGACAAGATTATTCCGATAGAGGCTTGGGGTACTCCCATCTATGATGAAAAGGACAAGATTTCTTATGCAATTGTAGCCTTTCAAGATATCACAGAGCGTAAAAAAGCCGAAACAGAGCGCATCAGATTTACCGATGAATTGTTCCAACTCAACAAAGCTTTCGAGCGCTTCGTTCCCAATCAATTCCTTCAGTTTTTAGATAAATCAAGCATTATTGATGTGGAATTGGGCGACCAAGTGCAGTTAGAAATGTCGGTGCTATTTTCCGACATTCGCGACTTCACCACGCTTTCGGAAAGTATGACACCGGAGGACAATTTCAGATTTATCAATTCCTATCTTTCTCGCATGGAACCCGTTATTAATGAAAATAACGGGTTTATTGATAAATATATTGGCGATGCGATTATGGCGCTGTTTAGCGGCGAGGCGGATCATGCGGTGAAAGCGGGAATTGCTATGCTGCAGTGCCTTGTTGGATATAATCAACACCGCGCTAATTCTGGCTATGGCCCGATTCAGATTGGGATTGGAATTAATACTGGAACTTTGATGCTGGGAACGGTGGGCGGTCAAAATCGCATGGAGGGCACAGTAATTTCCGATGCGGTGAATTTAGCTTCTCGCGTGGAAAGTTTGACGAAAAATTATGGGGTGTCGCTGTTAATCACCCAGGAAACTTACTCGCGCTTAGAAAATCCATCCGAGTACGCAATCCGCACCCTCGATACGGTAAAAGTCAAGGGAAAATCTGAATTAGTAACAGTTTATGAGGTCTTTGATGCTGATCCGCCAGAAATTAAAGAGGGCAAGTTAGCTACGTTGGAATTGTTTGCAGAAGCTTTGGAAATTTACTCGGAAGGGAAGTTAGCTAAAGCGGCGCGGCTTTTTGAAGAGTGTTGGCGTCAGAATCCGGGCGATGCCGTCGCTAAAATTTATTGGGAACGCTGTCAGTCTACTTTAAGAAATGGCACAAAAATCAAAGACAGGCTACACAATTTAGATTAATGATAAAAGTCCAAAGCTCGATCGCTACATTGTTGCAGGGGGAGATCATTTTCATTTGACGGGGTGACAACCCCGTCAACATCGGGTCGCTAGAATCTATGTTACATTCCTGCCATAGGTGAGAATATTCTCCTCGCAGGTATTCTAGTGCGTTATTAATTACCTCATCCTTTTTAGCTTCATCTCCTGGAATTTGGACATAAGCTTCATCAAGAACAGATTTAATTATTTGAAAGCAATTCATAGTACATATAGCAATCCTAAATGATTATACTCGTTACCAGGCTCTGCCTGGTAACGCATATCCGGAGGCTCTGCCTCGATTGTCGCAGCCGAGGCAGAGCCTCTGGACATCGGTTCCCAGGCAGAGCTTGGGAACCAGTTAACCAGTTATTGAAACTGATTTAGGATTGCTATAGCTAATTGACACCAACCAAATCTTTAATCCCGATTCAGGATTGGGTTGGTGAACACATAAAAACTTATGTAGGTTACAAAAAGTAATTATCCTTGTCTTGTTAAAATGCTAAAATTAGCTTTACATGATTAATAGTAAAGCGGAACCGTGCTTGTGTCAACAACTGTATATTTATAAATTTCAGTAACAGGTAATCAGCGAGGAGATTTATGTATAGTCAACTTTCATTGTGGGAAGAGCCAAAAGCAGAAAACCAGAAGCATGGTCAGCAATTATCTCTGCCTGATGCCGAAATAATCATGTACCGCGACTTCTTCAATAACAATGAGAGCAACCAGATATTTGCGGAATTGTACAGCACTATTAATTGGAAGCAAGAGGTGGCCCTGCTTTTTGGCAAGCAAGTCGCTATACCGCGACTTAGCGCATGGTACGGAGATGCAGGTAAATCTTACACTTACTCCCAAATAAAAATGGAGCCTAATCTATGGACACCTACACTTATAACAATCAAATCTAAAATAGAAGCAATAGCAGGTACATTGTTTAACAGCGTGTTGCTTAATCTATATCGCGACGGCAAAGATAGTGTAGCTTGGCACAGTGATGATGAATCAGAACTTGGTGAAAACCCCGCGATCGGTTCTGTAAGTTTTGGGGCTACTCGTCGTTTTATGCTCAGGCACAAATACCAAAAACAAATGAAATTAGATATTCAGTTAACTCCTGGAAGTTTCCTGCTGATGAAAGGAGTAACCCAGCATTTTTGGCAACACCAAATCCCGAAAGCAGCCAAAGTTACTGAACCAAGAATTAACCTGACTTTCAGGAAAGTAAGCTAACTGAATTAAGGGTAATTTGCCTATGCGTTTATCTGCTTTTACTTGGGGTTTAAAAAAAAAGATTGCAATTTTTGTTAACCGTAAAAGTAGCGATTTTCGCACAGCAATAACAGTACCGCCGAATTAGCGATCGCACGGGAGTGCCGCTGCTACGGCTGAATTTGGGTGAAACGGCTAGTTTGTTGCGGCTGCGGGGGTTTTTGGCGGGTAAGCAGAAAGGCTCAGAGTGATGTGAAGCCCGATCGCACTTATTTTCTCTCAAAGTCTCATTCTTCAGGCTTACCCATTTTGCCTGTTAATGTGTAGTGCATCGTCTTAAATTTTACCCCCTCTTTACTCCCTAAATCTTTCAATTTCCTTAACTAACTCGCAGCCAAATTGCCTCACACTATTGACATAACTTGGGTCAGATGTCTATTAAGAATTCGTAAAGAGCTAAGTCTGAAGGAACACAAACCTCGACACAAATAATTATCTCTGAAGATAGAAGAACCCCCAATTAAACACCGCTAATCTATAAAACTATGAGCGAGAAAAAACTACTTAAAACTTGATTAATGTAATAAGTTTTTAAGTAGATATTAAGATAAAAAAAAGGCCACTTATGGTATTGAGTATTATTGTTCACGGTGGAGCAAAAACCATCACAGAAGAGAAGGTTGCAGCCAACAATGCAGGCTGTACCGCAGCAGCAGAAGCCGGTTGGTCAGTGCTCACAAGCGGGGGTACGGCAGCAGAAGCTGTTGAGGCAGCTATCCGGGTTCTGGAAACTGACCAGACATTTAACGCAGGCTTTGGATCGGTTCTCAACAACCAGGGAGAAGTAGAGCTAGACGCAGCGATGATGGAAGGCGGTTCATTAGCTTGGGGAGCGATCGCAAATGTTCAAGGCGTGCGCCATCCCATATCTGTGGCGCGAAAGATTATGGATAAAAAACCCATGTTCTTAGTAGCGGATCATGCAGAACATTTTGCTGCAGAAAGTGGAGCCGAGATGTGTACAAAAGAAGACTTAATCGCAGATGAGCAACAGGAAGAGTGGGAGGAGGAAAAAGAAGTTATTGACCGCCCCAATACCGTTGGTTGTGTAGCTTTGGATAGTAGTGGCACTTTAGTTGCCGGTACCTCAACAGGCGGCACTATGAATAAGCCCGCCGGTCGCGTCGGCGACAGCGCCATTATTGGCTCAGGCTTGTTTGCTGAAAATGTACAGGGCGCTTGCTCGACAACAGGCGATGGCGAGTCCATTATGCCAGTAGTTCTAGCTAAGACGGCGATCGACATTCTAGCGTCCGGCAAGCACCCAGACGAAGCAGCGCAGATGGCAATTGAGACTCTGGCATCTAAGGTAGCAGGAGAAGCTGGGTGCGTCATCATAGACCCTCAAGGGCGGGTTGGCTGGGCGCATAACTCAACCGACATGGCTTGTGCTTATAGAACCTCAGAAATGGACAAGGTGGCTGTGTTCACTAAGAAAAAACAACTCGCCCATCGTTGAAATTATTGAGGTTAAAGTCTCTCTAGTTGCAGAGAGTTAAAATTCCGCAACTAATAT
Organism: Microcoleus sp. D2_18a_B4; assembly: GCF_036702475.1. Lineage (NCBI taxonomy): Bacteria > Bacillati > Cyanobacteriota > Cyanophyceae > Oscillatoriales > Microcoleaceae > Microcoleus > Microcoleus sp. D2_18a_B4. The sequence continues at coordinate 83,218 of NZ_JAUBTL010000011.1, read as the reverse complement.
CTTGTTTCCTAGGTATTAACTAGCTGGACATCAATAAACATTTTTTCAATTTGTAGGGCGGGCATTGCCCACCCTACTTTTAATTATGTCGAGCTACTTAGTGGCCGGAAAAACAGTTCAATTCAAACTAGACTTGGATGTTTCTATGAACTCAACATACGACTTTCCTTACTTTCAGGGTAATTCTCTTTCCGATTTGTTTGGTCCCGACATCACAGATGGACGTTATGCGTTCATCCTAAATTATCCTGCAACTGCCAGTTGGGCTGCTTACCCCAACAGGGAAAAATACTTTATTCAAGACGGCAGCAGTGAAGCCACCAAAACTTCTTTCGACAAGATTGGTCAGAAGGAACCTTGGAAAAATCTGGCTGTGTTAGGCGATGCCATCCCAGGAATTGTGATTAATCAGCCGCCGAACTCGCTGATGGACTATTGGCGGGAGCATTTGGGCTTCAGCAACAGCAGTATGGAGATGATAGACTGCTCAACTTATCTCGAAGATCTCAGCGTAAGCGATCGCTTTGACAAACTCCTGACTCTATTTCCCTTCGACAATCTCAAACCAGAAAAACACGCCGTCCATCCCGACATCCACTACCACTTGCTCAGCAAAGCCACGCTAGCAGAATTAGGCGTGCAATGTCCGAAATACGAAAGCTACAATCTGCACGAAGTCAATCTCGAAAGCATTCAGTTACCAGAGCAATTCCCCTACTTGATTAAAACATCCCACGGACTTTCTGGAGAAGGCACTTATATTATCAAAAGCGCCAGCGATCTGAACTACTGCTTGCAGGAAGTGAGGAAATATCTCGATATTAAGTTGCTGGATACGATTATTGTCTCGGAATTCGTCAAGAATGAAGTGCAGAACTATTGCGTGCAGTTCTATGTAAGCAAAACGGGAAATATCACGCTTATCGGCACTACCGGCCAACTTGTCACTCCAGAGGGCAGCTATTTAGGGGGACTAATTCACTACCGCGAAACCGACATGAGTAGGTTTTTTGAGATGATTGCCGCTATTGGTAAATATGCTCACCAACAGGGTTATTTCGGCGTTATTGGCTTCGACGTGCTGGAAGACTCGGAGGGAGAGTTGTATGCCATTGATGCCAATTTCCGAGTTAATGGCTCGACTCCGCTTTGTGTGCAGCGCCATACCTTACTGGGGCTGGGAAAGGAGGTGGCTAAATATTCCAGTGACTGGCGAATGGATGGGACTTTGGAATCGATTCTTGTCACCCTGAAACCAGAACTCGATCGCAAGGACTTGATAATCCTGTCGGCTTTAGAGAAGGTTAAATACGGGAAAATCTACACGGAAATTTACGGGATAGTTGCGGGTGAGGATATGAAGGATATGCACCACATCGAGCAGAATTTGCACAGTAAGGGATTGCAGCAATAGGGTTAATATCTACTCTACAGATTGCAGCGGTTGTGCGGTTTTCCCGCTCATCTCGCGCGGTTCGGTGATATCGGCAAACGGGCCATCAAAAATCAAAATTGAAGGTTCCACAGCTTTGAAGTGACCGAAAGCATCCAGGATACAAGCCCCCGGATTCATTCCTTCGCCGACTCAGGACGGAGAAATAAAAAACCTGTAAGCTGTTCTGCATTTAAATTGTATGTCAAAAAATAATCAAACTATTGTGGGGAGTAGGGGCCCTAGCGTCCCGCCCGCCCTGAACCTACAATTTAAATGCGCGACAGCTTATCCGATAAACTTGCCCCCGAATTTATCCGTGGGGTCCATGCTTCAATCTAAAATCTAAAATCTAAAATCTAAAATCGATAGACCCGATTCATGGGGTTCGGCAAGATAATGCCACACTTCGCGAATATCCTCAACTAAATAACACTTTGATTGAGGGGAATTTCGATCCAAAACTCTGTTCTTTCTCCGGGTTCTGATGTACACCACAGTTTACCTTTATGCTTTTGGATCACAATTTGATAACTAATAGACATCCCCATCCCCGTACCTTTTCCTACGGGTTTGGTTGTAAAAAATGGGTCAAATAGCCGTTTTTTGACTTCTTCTGTGATGCCACACCCATTATCAGCAATACAAATTCTGACCACTTCTGAGTTATACAGACTCGTACTAATCCGAATTGTCTTTTTCTCCACCCGATCTCGCTCATCTAAAGCATCCAGAGCATTTGTCAGAATATTCATAAATACCTGGTTAAGCTGTCCTGCATAACATTCGATCGGCGGCAGATTACCGTACTCTTTGATCACTTCAATCTCTGGATGTGTGTGTCTGGCCTTGAGACGATTTTGCAGAATCATCAGGGTGCTTTCAATGCCTTCATGGATATCGACTGCTTTGATATCTGCTTCGTCCAATCGAGAAAAGTTCCGTAGAGATTTAACAATATCGCGGATACGTTCAGAACCTACTTGCATAGACTTGAGCAGTTTTGATAAGTCTTCGCTCAAAAATTCTATCTCAATATCTTCCGACTTGGCTTGAATCTCCGATACCGGCTGGGGATAATACTTTTGATAAAGCTGTACTAGCTCTAGTAAATCTTGGGTATATTGGCTAAGATGAGATAAATTACCGTGAATAAAATTCGCGGGATTATTCACTTCATGGGCAATCCCGGCTACCAGTTGCCCCAGAGATGACATTTTCTCACTTTGGATGAGTTGGGCTTGAGTCTCCCGTAGTTCTTGAGTGCGTTCTTCTACTTTTTGTTCAAGGGTTTGGTAAGAGTTCTTTAATTCGTGACTCATTTGATTAAAAGATACTGATAAACTTACCAATTCCTCTACGAGAGTGTCGGAAACATTTTGCTCGAAATTTCCACCGGCGATCGCCTGACTGGCTTGACTCAATTGCCGAATAGGTTTAGCTATCCATTGTGAAGTGATAATTGCTAATCCTGTTGCGATTACCAGTGATAACAGACAAAGGATAATCGTCGTATTTCTATTATAATTTATTTGCTCCATAAAATCAGATTCAGGCACGACGACTACAATTAGCCAATCCATGCCTCTACCATCATTCAGCGGTAGCAACTGAACAAACTGCCTTTCACTGTTGAGGGTAAATTCTAACTGTTCTGATTTATGAATTTGGTCAAAGTTACCAAAATATTTCTGCAAATATTTAGCTGTCTCCCGCACAAATGGTTCGCTACTTTCCACGGCGTCAATCATCTTCTGAGCTTGACCTTTTCCTTTGATTAGTGGCTCTTTGGTGGAACTAGAAATCATTGAACCCGATCGCTCCATCACAAAAGCCTTACCTGTTTTACCAATAGACAAACTTCCCAGAAATTCCCTTAAACTTTCTGAGAGGACAACAAGAGTGGCACAGACACCCACAAGTTTACCTTCTGAGTCATAGACAGGTTCGCTGGCAGTAATTGCAGGCTTACCATTGTTGACAATATTCACAAAAATATTGCTCCAAGTAGGCCTCCCTGCTTTCACAGCAGAAAGATACCAGGGGCGTTGGCGAGGATCGTAAGAAGAGTTTACCTGTTCTAGGAATTTTTGCCGATCGCCCCAATTATCCATTTCATAAAAAGAAAAATGATAGTTTGTTTCTTTATTACTCGCAGTCATCGCGATTTTTGACCCTCGACGAGTCGCACCCAGATAATATCCTTGAGCATCGCCACAATAGGATGAAAAAACAAAAGGGGAGATTTGCACTTGGGTTAAAAGTTGCTTAGCGTTGCGGCCATTCGCCAGATCCATGTGGCCCTGTGCAAAAGCGACTGAATTCACACGATTGATATCATGAGGTTTGTTGATATATTGCTTGAGTTCTCCTTCAATGCGTGCTATTAGTTCCTGACGAAGTTGAGCCGCCACATCGTTAACCGCTTTTTGTCCATTACGTAAGGAAAGCCAACCTGTTAAGCTCACTGCTGTAAAGATTTGTAGAACAAATGGAACAACAAGAACACCGCGCAGAGGAATTTTTAGACAATTCGCAGTTGGAGGCATAGATGATAATGCTTAGCCATTGGTTCTTTGTCTATCATAATATCAATTCATCAAAGAAGCCTGAAGCGGAGCTATCCCGATCGTGACTCGCCCTTTTTGTAGCCCCGTTAATCTGCGGTTACAAGCGATCGCTTACTGGAAGTTTTTTATTTTTCCGTTGGTCGGTAAATTGACCAAATAGCATATATTTGATAAGTCGTTAATTTTTACATTCAACTAACAAATGATATTAATAGCTATAGCCTTTCTCAAAAAAGTGAGGTATGCCCTATGCCCTATGCCCTATGCCCTATGCCCTATGCCCTATGCCGGATAGTACCTCATATGAGAGATCGAAAGGCTATATCTTGATTTATGTAAATGCAATAGTCGATCGCATTTACCAGCCTACTTACTTCGCCCGCACCACCAACACCGAACAAGGAGCCTCAGCCACAACCTCCGCACTCACCGAACCCTCCAAAATGCGCTTTAAACCAGTCAAACCCCGACAGCCGATCGCAATTAAATCCGCCTTATAGATATGAGCCAAACGGACAATTTCTTCTGCAGGTTGTCCCGAAACAATCTCCAATTCGCTCTGGCAAGGCAACTTTTCCTGATAAGATTGCAGTAACTTCTCCACCTCTCGGTAAGCAATCTCATCTCCCTGAGCGTGAGGTCGATCGACAACCGCGTCAAAATCCGACCTACCAGAACTGACAACATGAACTAGAATCACCTTTGCCGCCGGTTCTAGCTGAAATTGTCCTACAACTTGCAATACCTGAGTCGCTAACTCTGAATTGTCGATCGCTACCAAAACAGTATTCAATACCATGCACCTTTAAATTTCAGATATTTAGACTTTAAATTTTTCGTTGATTGTCGCCTACTTTCGACAATTTCGCGCTTCCCACCAACATCATTATTACCTACCCCGAAACCCGGTTTCTTAACATAATTGCGTCATTTCAGCAAGATTCTGGAAGAAACCGGGTTTCTTAAGCCCGCAGTGCGTAACTCGGTAGGTGCAAATAAACTGGGTCGCTTGTCACAGAATGTAAAGCTACCATAATCGCAAGAGAATTGCTTCCTTTCATTGCATTTCACTCGCTTTTGACTACCTATGTATTTTGCCGATCGCCCATCTCAAATTTACCATCTAAAACTCACCCTTTCCCTCATTTTCAGTCCGTAGCCGCACCGAATCAGCGTGAGAAGGAAGCCCCTCTGCTTCGGCCAAAACATTAATCGCCCTACTCACCTTCTTAAGTGCTGCAGGCGAATATTGAATCAAACTCGAATGCTTCATAAAAGTTTCGACACCCAGCGGCGACGCATAGCGCGGAGCCCCAGAAGTCGGCAAAGTGTGATTCGGGCCAGCCAAATAATCACCTACAGCTTCCGGCGTCGAGCAGCCCAAGAAAATCGCCCCAGCGTGGCGAATTTGGTCGAGCAAAGCCCAGGGATCTGCAACTTGCAATTCCAAGTGTTCGGGCGCAAACTCGTTAGAGAGTTCCGCCGCCGCTTTGAGCGAGTCAACTACCACGACTAAACCATAGTTGGCGATCGCCTTTTCTGTTAAAGTTCGGCGCGGGTGATTTGCCAACTGTCTGTCTACCTCAGCCACCACCTTCCTAGCCAGCACCGAATCCGCCGTCAGCAAAATTGCCGACGCCATCGAATCGTGCTCAGCTTGAGCCAACATATCCGCAGCCACGTGTACAGAATTTGCCGAACCATCCGCAATAATCAACACTTCCGACGGGCCAGCCAGAGAATCAATTCCCACAGTCCCGTAAACCAGTTTTTTAGCCAGGGTGACGTAAATATTCCCCGGCCCAGTAATTAAATCCACCTTCGGAATAGTTTCCGTACCGTAGGCCAAAGCCGCGATCGCCTGCGCCCCGCCTACCCGATAAATCTCATCAACTCCCGCTTCCTGAGCCGCTACCAGCACCGCAGGATTCATTTTCTTCTCCTGTCCGGGGGGAGTACACATCACCAGTCTCGGCACCTTGGCGACCTTCGCAGGAACCGCATTCATGATCACCGAGCTTGGATAGGACGCCTGACCGCCAGGAATGTAGATTCCCGCTCGATCGACCGGCGTGTAGCGCTTGCCCAAAACAATCTCGTCATCACCAAACTGCACCCAAGACTTGGGTACGCGCTGTCGGTGAAACGCCTCTACCTGTTTGCAAGCCAGCCGGATGGCATTTAATAATTCTTTTGACACCTGCTGGTAAGCAGCATCCAATTCGGCGCCTGTCACCCGTAAATCTTCCACATTTAGGGTCATGCGGTCAAATTCAGCAGTGTAGTGCAGCACAGCCTGATCGCCTCTGCGCCTTACAGCTTGCAGCACCTCCCGCACGGTGGCTTCTTTGTGAACGACAAGTTCGTCATGGGTGCGATCGCAGATCCGTCGCAGTTCAGCTTGTGCCTCAACCCACTGAGTAATGATTCGCAGCATGGAGATTAGGAATGCCGTCTATAACTTCACTAACATTTGCTTGACAATTGGGGATTTTTGTGGCTATCTCCTAGAGAAGTAGGCCACCACCAGTCCACAAGCTTAAACCGCGATAGCCGCGGCATTTTCCAAGGCTTCAGTGCAGCGTTTAAATCTCTGTCGAGGATTTTGCAACACTGAGGACAAGTCACAACCTTCTGCTACACAAAACTTGGCTAAACTTATTTAAGTCTCACCATTCAATCAGGATTGCTCCTGAAGGGTCTGCTTCCTGTTTCACCCAAGGGAGTCGGCTCCTTCTTGTCCACAGGCGTTAATTCGGGTGTAGCCCACCCTAATTGAGTTAATTTTAGTTGAAGCTTTTAGCCATGAGTCATCCAATATTTTCAACCCATTTAACGAAACGCGGACTCCCGTTCGACCTTGTAATAGGCTGGTCAGTTTTGACTTGCACGCTGGTTTACTCTCCCAGATAATTAAGCCTTTGTTTTCGGCACTGATGTAATCATACCGCCCCGAATGTTAACCATTCAAGTTAAGTATGACTAATTTTAGTAAACTTTTTGGCTATGCAAGTCCAACTCTAGGAATTGCCCGCCAGAGAACCGGTTGCGGAGGGAGAGGGCTCGAACGCAGAGGGGGAGAGTGTCCGACCCCGATAATATCCGAGAGGGAGAGTGTTCGAGGGGGAGAATTTTGATTCTGCCTTCTACCTTCTACCTTCTGATCCGGCTGTCTTCTACCTTCTACCTTCTACCTTCAGCTTTTTACCTTCTACCTTCGGTAAGTGCTTCTTGCCGAAGCCCAAATAACCCGTATTCTTTGTTATAGCTTAACTTGGATTTTTCAGAGAATTGGATTTTAAGCAAAATAGGTGCTATATTAGTTTTTCCAACACCTGATAATTTTTTTATAAAAAAACGCCAAATTATTGTATACTTGAAAATTGCGCGCAAGAAACCGTGACTTTAACTCGTGACGGTGGAAACACCGCAAAACGCCTCTGTAAAACCCGTGTCATACCTTTGGGTATTGTCAGGGGTAAAGAACAGGCAGTTAAATGAGTCAATAAAAAATTATTGCGCGGGCGTCGCCAAAAAGTAGCCACAGACTCAGCTCAATCTGAGCCAAGGGAGAGTGGCTGTCTCACTCCGCCATTAAAAATCAAGCTTTTTGCGGATAGCTCCCGAAAAGGTTGTCCTTCAAAATCCCCGTGTCTTGGGACTGTCTTGAGACTAGGGTGTATCAATGAATACCTACTTCCAGCAACTGAACTATGGCAAATATTAAGTCCGCCGTCAAACGAGTCAAAATCGCCGAACGTAACCGCTTGTACAACAAATCTTACAAGTCAGCGGTCAAAACTTTGATGAAGAAGTATTTCGCGGCCGTAGACAAGTACGCCGCAGCTCCGAGCCCGGAATTAATGCAAGAAGTCCAGCAGCGAATGTCTGAGGCATACAGCAAAATTGACAAAGCTGTCAAAAAAGGTGTACTCCACCGCAACAACGGCGCTCGTAAAAAGTCCCGCTTGGCAAGAACCCTCAAGCCACACGAAACATCCTCGGTAGCGTCTTAAGGAAGCAGAAAGTTCTGCAACGAAGCAGTGTACAAGATTGAAGGGATGGATGTTGAGGGAAGAAGTCAAGCGTGAAGAAGTCAAGCGTGAAGAAGGAAGAAGGAAGAAAGAAGACGGAAGATTTTTCCCGCACACTCTCTGCCACTCCCACTCCCAGACTCTTTCACTCCCCCCTCGCCCTATCCCACCAGGACTCTCCCGTATCACCTCTAATCTGCTTCCCCCATGCAGCTCATCGACACTCACGTTCATATCAACTTTGAAATCTACAAATCTGAGTTAGAAGCCATTCGAGAACGCTGGCGCGAAGCTGGTGTAGTTCGGCTGGTTCATTCTTGTGTAGAGCCAGAAGAGTTTGTCGGCATTCAAGCAATCGCCAACCAGTTTGCAGAAGTGTCGTTTGCGGTTGGACTCCACCCCCTAGATGCCGAGAAGTGGAAAGACGAGACTGCCAGCAAGATTAGGGAATTAGCAAGTTCGGACTCTAGGGTAGTGGCGATCGGCGAAACCGGACTGGACTTTTATAAAGCTGACGATCGAGAACACCAGTTTAAAGTGTTTGAGGCACAGCTTGAAATCGCCCAGGAACTTGACAAACCAGTCATTATCCACTGTCGCGACGCCGCCGCCCCAATGGCCGAAATGCTGAGGAACTTTTGGCAAACACGCGGGCCAGTGCGCGGGGTCATGCACTGCTGGGGAGGCACACCCGAAGAAACCCAGTGGTTTTTAGACCTAGGTTTCTACATTAGTTTTAGCGGAACAGTCACCTTTAAAAAAGCCTTGCAAATACAAGAATCAGCTTGTATGGTAAATAGCGATCGCATCCTAGTCGAGACAGATTGCCCTTTTCTCGCCCCCGTACCCCAGCGGGGAAAACGCAACGAACCAGCCTACGTCTACTACGTAGCCGAGCAAGTTGCTAAATTGAGAGGAGTTTCTCTCTTAACTCTGTCCCAGCAGACAACCGAAAATGCCTGTCAGCTATTCGGCTTTTCTGTTTAGTTATAGCAGAACAGAGAAACGAGGAAAACAGGTTGATTTAGGAGCCAGCGATCGGGACAATCCCATTTATATCCTGCCAGAAAAACCGGATTCATCCTTTATTGGAGATTCTTTTGGCGTTGCCTGTTGCGATCGGATTTGCGTCCTATAATAAAAAGAACCGACCGATCGGGCGTTGGCTTAGTCTCCACGACTGCGATGTCGCCCGGAAACTACCAACACAACGCGAGTACGCTAACCTTCGGGATCGGTCAAAACTTCACGCAATACCTCAAACTTACACACTCAAACTTACACATCAGAAGAAACTTGGAACCTCAGCAATTTGGCAATAGCTGTCAAGTCAATTTTAGGAGTCAAAAGTGTAGGGAATTAACCCCGGGATACCACGAGATCAGAGCTAAAAGCATCTCGATCGAAACTAAAATCCGCACAAAAATACTGCGAGCCACCAGCAAAAATAACCGTTGCATCAGTTGGCAGGCGATCGAAAACATCATATAAATTCTCTCACACAATCCATCAAAAAAACGCAACAAGGTAAAAAAGCCCAGCCTTGGCGCCATGTAAAAAGCTAGAGCCACTGCGGAAAAAGGACACCCATGACCACTAAAGATTACACAGAATTCGCCTTCACCTTGCCCGATTTGATCGAAATCCAGCGGGCAAGTTTTCGCTGGTTTCTAGAAGCCGGGCTGATCGAAGAACTCGACAGCTTCTCCCCGATTACAGACTACACGGGCAAGCTGGAACTCCACTTCATGGGCAAAGACTTCAAACTCAAGCGCCCCAAATATGATGTGGACGAAGCAAAGCGCAGGGACAGCACCTACTCGGTGCAAATGTACGTCCCCACCCGCCTAATTAACAAAGAAACAGGGGAAATCAAAGAACAAGAAGTCTTCATCGGCGACTTGCCCCTGATGACCGAGCGCGGCACTTTCATTATCAACGGCGCCGAACGGGTGATTGTTAACCAAATCGTGCGTTCCCCCGGCGTGTACTACAAATCGGAAACCGACAAAAACGGTCGCCGTTCCTATAACGCCTCGCTCATCCCTAACCGTGGCGCGTGGCTCAAGTTCGAGACAGACAAAAACGATTTAGTCTGGGTCAGAATCGACAAAACCCGCAAACTCTCAGCCCAAGTGCTGCTCAAAGCCCTCGGACTCACAGACGGCGAAATCTACGACTCACTCCGCCACCCGGAATACTTCCAAAAAACGATCGAGAAAGAAGGACAATTCGGCGAAGAAGAAGCTTTGATGGAGCTCTACCGCAAACTACGTCCCGGTGAACCCCCCACCGTGGCGGGCGGCGAACAGCTCCTCAACTCGCGCTTTTTCGACCCCAAACGCTACGATTTGGGCCGAGTCGGCCGGTACAAACTCAACAAAAAATTGCGCTTGACAGTCCCCGATACCACGCGGGTGCTGACATCGCAAGATATCTTGACGGCGATCGACTACTTAATTAACCTCGAATTCGACATCGGCTCCACCGACGACATCGACCACTTAGGCAACCGTCGCGTCCGCAGTGTCGGAGAACTGCTGCAAAACCAAGTGCGCGTCGGACTCAACCGCTTAGAACGGATCATCCGCGAAAGAATGACCGTCTCGGATGCCGACTCCCTCAGCCCCGCTTCTCTGGTCAACCCCAAACCGCTGGTAGCAGCAATCAAGGAATTCTTCGGTTCCTCCCAGCTATCGCAGTTCATGGATCAAACCAACCCTCTGGCAGAACTGACTCACAAACGTCGGCTTTCGGCCTTGGGCCCTGGAGGTCTGACTCGCGAGCGCGCCGGGTTTGCAGTACGGGACATTCACCCGTCCCACTACGGCCGGATTTGCCCGATCGAAACACCAGAAGGCCCCAACGCCGGTCTGATCGGTTCCTTGGCAACCCACGCCCGCGTCAACCCCTACGGCTTCATCGAAACTCCTTTTTATCCAGTAGAAAAAGGACGGGTGCTGCGCGACAAAGCCCCTGTTTACATGACAGCCGACGAAGAAGACGATTTGCGCGTGGCGCCCGGAGACATCAGCCTCGACGAAAACAACAACCTCTTGGGCGAAACAGTAGCCGTCCGCTACCGCCAAGAGTTTACTACCACCACTCCGATGCAGGTGGACTACATGGCGATTTCGCCCGTGCAAATCGTCTCCGTAGCGACATCGCTGATTCCGTTCTTGGAACACGACGACGCCAACCGAGCTCTGATGGGATCGAATATGCAGCGGCAAGCTGTGCCGCTACTGAAACCAGAACGGCCCCTCGTCGGTACGGGCTTAGAAGCTCAGGCCGCCCGAGATTCCGGGATGGTTGTGGTTTCCCGGATCGACGGCGAGGTGATTTACATCGACGCTACCCGGATTATTGTCAAACCCCTGGCTGTAGATGCCGAATCGAATTCCAGCGAAGAACATTTCCTGATTAAGGAATACGACGATCTCAAAGTCAAACAGCCCTCGGTTTGGAAGCAAAAATATGCTGGCTGCATCGAACACGAACTGCAAAAATATCAGCGCTCTAACCAAGATACTTGTTTAAACCAGCGTCCGCTGATTTATGAGGGCGATCGAGTTGTAGCAGGTCAAGTGCTCGCCGACGGTTCCTCCACCGAAGGGGCAGAACTCGCTCTGGGCCACAACATCCTCGTAGCTTATATGCCTTGGGAAGGCTACAACTACGAAGACGCGATGCTAATTAGCGAGCGTTTGGTGTACGAAGATGTCTACACTTCGATCCACATTGAAAAATACGAAATCGAAGCCCGTCAAACTAAACTCGGCCCCGAAGAAATCACCCGCGAAATTCCTAACGTCGGCGAAGACGCGCTGCGTCAGCTAGACGAACAGGGGATTATCCGCAAAGGTGCTTGGGTAGAAGCCAGCGACATCCTAGTCGGCAAAGTCACCCCCAAGGGCGAATCCGACCAACCGCCGGAAGAAAAACTGCTGAGGGCAATCTTCGGCGAAAAAGCCCGCGACGTGCGCGACAATTCCCTCCGCGTCCCTAACGGCGAAAAAGGCCGCGTGGTGGATGTGCGGGTGTTTACCCGCGAACAGGGCGACGAACTGCCCCCCGGCGCCAACATGGTCGTCCGCGTCTACGTAGCTCAAAAGCGCAAGATTCAAGTCGGCGACAAAATGGCCGGCCGCCACGGAAATAAGGGTATTGTGTCCCGGATTTTGCCGATGGAGGATATGCCTTATTTGCCCGACGGAACTCCCGTTGACATAGTGCTCAATCCCTTGGGCGTGCCGTCGCGGATGAACGTGGGTCAGATTTTTGAGTGCTTGCTGGGATGGGCGGGCGAAAATCTGTCGATGCGGTTCAAGATGGTGCCTTTTGATGAAATGCACGGCGCTGAAAAGTCGCGCGAAACCGTACACGGCAAGCTACAGGAGGCACGCGAAAAAACCGGCAAGCCTTGGGTGTTTAATGAAAAGCACCCCGGTAAGACTATTGTCTACGATGGCCGAACTGGGGAACCGTTCGATCGCCCGATCACAGTCGGCATCGCCTATATGCTGAAGCTGGTTCACTTGGTAGACGATAAGATCCACGCCCGTAGCACAGGCCCTTACTCGCTGGTAACGCAGCAGCCTTTGGGCGGCAAAGCGCAGCAGGGGGGTCAGCGGTTCGGAGAAATGGAAGTCTGGGCGCTGGAAGCGTTCGGCGCCGCTTATACTTTGCAAGAGTTGCTGACTGTGAAGTCGGACGATATGCAGGGGCGGAATGAAGCGCTGAATGCGATCGTCAAAGGCAAAGCTATTCCGCGCCCCGGTACGCCGGAATCTTTCAAGGTGCTGATGCGGGAGTTGCAGTCTTTGTGCTTGGATATTGCTGTGCACAAGGTGAATACGTCCGACGAGGGCAGCGAGCACGTTGAGGTGGATTTGATGGCAGATGCTGGGGGCAAGCGATCGCCCTCCCGGCCTACTTACGAATCGCTTTCTCGTGACGAACTGGACGAGGATTAGGCATTAAAGATTTTAGATTAAAGATTAAAGATTTTTTGACAGCATTCAATTCTTTAATCTTTAATCGGCAATCTCAAATTAAAATGCCTCAGCAGTGGTACGAACACTGCTGAGGCGAATCAACGCTCTAAACAGGAGAGACGCTGAACATGAATATTGTAACAGTTGTCCCAGGAATTCAAGGAGAAGTTGACCGGGCGACGGGCTGTATTAATTGGCAAGGGAGCAAGTTTGGCAACGGTTACGCGCGCAAGTGGATCGATGGCAAAACAGTATTAGTCCACCGTTTAGTCCTCGAATCGAAAATAGCAGGGTTCCTCGGTTCCGGTTATTTTGGTTGCCATACCTGCGACAATCGAAGCTGCATCAACCCGGCACATCTGGTAGTAGGTACTGCTGCTGAGAATACCGGGCAGATGATTGGGCGCGATCGCAAAACTCCCAGACGCAAAAGTATTCCCGGTATTGGTAAACTATCGATCGCACAACTACGGGAAATTCAGACTAAATATTTATCTGGAACCATCAAGAACCACCTAGCAAAAGAGTATGGAGTACAACATGAAACTATTACTAAGATACTTCAGACAAATATTCCCGATAACTTCACTACAGTTTCACCCAATTTTTTAGGAGAAATTCAAGACAGCGGCTGCATCATTTTCTCAGGTGGAAAGGATGGTCAAGGTTATGGCAGATACTGGAAAAATGGGAAATTAAAATCAGTTACCCGTGCTGTTTTAGCCGAGAAATTAGGATATGAACTTCCGACTTCGATGGATGCTTGTCATACCTGCGACAATCCCAGTTGCATCAATCCAGAACACCTTTGGGCAGGTACTCGCACTCAAAATTTGTTAGATGCTTCTAAGAAAGGACGCACTCAAGGAAAAAGTCATCCTCTTTCCAATGCCAAATTAGATTGGGAAAAGGTGCGAGAAATTCGACAAAAGCTAGCAGCAGGAGAGAGGATGAAGGATGTAGCACAGGAATACAGTGTCGGCCGCAAAACCATACACGATATTAAATATCACGTCACTTGGAAGGAAGCAGGCGAAGAGGTTCCAGTTCCTCGCATGGGTGGATATCTTGATCGAAAATTGACTTTCGAGCAAGCTCTTGAGGTACGAAAAAGGATTAGAGATAGAGAATCAATCTCTAAAATAGCTGATGACTTAAAAGTATCCTCAAGTGTTATCTATGATATTAAAAATAATATCACATATAAAGGAGTAGAAGAGTGATTTAAACCTAAAACAAGCACAGAAAAAAGATAAACCACCCCAAATAATCTACTGTAAATTATCAATTGGAGTCAAGAATGGCTAAAATAGAACAACGCTTTGATTACGTCAAGATCGGGTTAGCTTCACCCGAAAGAATTCGACAGTGGGGAGAGAGGACTTTACCCAACGGTCAGATAACTGGAGAGGTGACAAAACCAGAAACAATTAATTATCGCACGTTAAAACCTGAAATGGATGGCTTGTTTTGCGAGCGCATTTTTGGGCCTGCAAAAGATTGGGAATGTCATTGTGGGAAGTACAAACGAGTTCGCCATAGAGGCATTGTTTGCGAAAGATGCGGTGTTGAAGTCACTGAATCTCGCGTCCGCCGCCATCGCATGGGATTTATCAAATTAGCGGCTCCCGTAGCTCACGTTTGGTATCTCAAAGGTATCCCGAGTTACATGGCAATTCTGTTAGATATGCCGCTCCGAGATGTCGAACAAATCGTTTATTTCAATGCCTACGTGGTCCTAAATGCAGGTAATGCAGAAAAGCTGCAATACAAGCAATTGCTCACAGAAGATGCTTGGCTGGAAATAGAAGACGAACTTTACAGCGAAGATTCCACACTCACAGGTGTAGAAGTGGGGATTGGTGCTGAAGCTTTGCAAGTTTTGCTGCAAAATATTCCGCTAGAAAGTGAAGCGGAAAAGTTGCGGGAAGATATTGCCAATGCTAAAGGTCAAAAACGGGCAAAGTTAATTAAACGCTTGCGGGTAATTGACAACTTCATCGCTACGGGTTCTCAACCCGATTGGATGGTGCTCAATGTGATTCCGGTGATTCCCCCCGACTTGCGGCCGATGGTGCAGTTAGACGGCGGGCGTTTTGCAACGAGCGACCTCAACGACCTTTACCGAAGAGTCATCAACCGCAATAACCGCTTGGCTAGACTCCAAGAAATTCTGGCGCCGGAGATTATCATCCGCAACGAAAAGCGGATGCTGCAAGAAGCTGTGGATGCGCTGATTGACAACGGTCGCCGGGGCCGGACAGTGGTGGGGGCAAACAACCGCCCGCTGAAGTCGCTGTCGGACATCATTGAAGGGAAACAAGGTCGCTTCCGGCAAAACTTGCTGGGGAAACGGGTTGACTACTCCGGGCGTTCGGTGATTGTGGTGGGGCCGAAACTGAAAATTCATCAGTGCGGTTTACCGAGGGAGATGGCGATCGAACTTTTCCAGCCTTTCGTCATCCACCGCCTGATCCGCCAAGGATTAGTCAACAACATCAAAGCTGCCAAAAAACTGATTCAGCGCAACGATCCCAGTGTTTGGGACGTGCTTCAGGAGGTGATTGAAGGACACCCGGTGATGCTGAACCGGGCGCCGACGCTGCACCGTTTGGGGATTCAAGCCTTTGAGCCGATTTTGGTGGATGGCAGGGCAATTCAACTTCACCCGCTAGTCTGTCCCGCTTTTAACGCTGACTTTGACGGCGACCAAATGGCGGTGCACGTGCCTTTGTCTCTGGAATCTCAGGCGGAAGCGCGGTTGCTGATGCTGGCTTCTAACAACATTATGTCGCCGGCTACTGGGAGACCGATCGTTACTCCTTCTCAAGATATGGTGCTCGGTTGCTATTACTTGACAGCCGAAAATCCTGATGCTCAAAAAGGAGCCGGTCACTATTTCTCCAACCTCACCGACGCAGTTGTAGCTTACGAGCAAGGAGTTGTTGATTTGCATTCTTATGTGTGGGTGAGGTTTCAAGGCGCTATCGAAAACACTGAACCGGAGGGAGAACCGCTGAAGGTCGAACGCTCTACCGACGGTATAGTGACGAAAGAATACAAGTTCCGCCGGGTTCGGGAAGACGGAGAGGGCAAGGTGATCAATCAATTCATTCGCACTACTCCGGGCCGGATTATCTATCACCAAACTATTGAGTCGGTGATTAATAATTAGGAGGTAATGGGTAATGGGTAGTGGCTAATAACTGATAAGTAATCGCTAATAAATAATGGTGATTGAAGTTAGAAAAGTTACCCATTGCTGCTTACTAATTACTAATAAATACAGTTGAGTTAAGGAGAGTGAGAGTGAAATGTTGCGGGGTTTGTTCAAGGAGTGTCCAACCTGTGTACTACTGCCCTCTGCCTCCTGCCTCCTGCCTCCTGCCTCCAAACCAATTACCAATTACTACTACTACTCAGAAAAATGACAGAAAATAAGGAAATTGTTTTTCGCAATCGAGTTGTTGACAAAGGTCAGCTCAAAAAATTAATCTCTTGGTCTTTCATGCACTACGGAACGGCCCGTACAGCGCAAATGGCCGATAAACTCAAAGACCTGGGTTTCCGGTTTGCGACACGAGCAGGGGTTTCGATTAGCGTGGATGATTTGCAGGTGCCGCCATCAAAACGATCGCTCCTAGATGCAGCCGAAGAAGAAATCCGCATCACCGAGCAAAAATACACCAGAGGCGAAATCACCGAAGTCGAACGCTTCCAAAAAGTAATTGATACCTGGAACAGCACATCAGAAGACCTCAAAGACGAAGTAGTCAAAAACTTCCGAGCCACAGACCCCCTAAACTCCGTCTACATGATGGCCTTCTCCGGAGCACGGGGAAACATCTCCCAAGTCCGGCAGCTAGTCGGAATGCGCGGATTGATGGCAGACCCCCAAGGCGAAATCATCGACTTGCCAATTAAAACCAACTTCCGCGAAGGACTCACCGTCACCGAATACATCATCTCCTCCTACGGCGCGCGCAAAGGCTTGGTAGATACAGCGTTGCGGACGGCAGACTCAGGCTATCTTACACGTCGCTTAGTCGATGTATCCCAAGACGTAATAGTCCGGGAAGTGGACTGCGGCACCCAGCGGGGAATTCGAGTACGGCCCATGACGGACGGAGCAACAGTGCTCATACCGCTGAAGGACAGGCTGCTGGGGCGGGTGTTCGCCAGGGATGTGGTGCACCCCAAAACCGGGGAAATCGTGTCTTACGGCGAGGAAAAAGCTGTCCGAAATCAGCCAATTACTGAGGAGTTGGCGACGGAAATTGGTAATTCTGGGGTGGGGGAGGTGTATTTACGATCGCCCCTGACTTGCGAATCTACCCGATCCGTATGCCAGCACTGCTATGGCTGGAGTCTCGCCCACTTGAAAATGGTGGACATGGGAGAAGCGATCGGCATTATTGCAGCTCAGTCGATCGGCGAACCCGGAACCCAGCTCACCATGCGTACCTTCCACACCGGCGGCGTATTCACCGGAGAAGTCGCGAAACAAGAACGCGCCCCCTTCCCTGGCGTAGTGAAATTCAAGAACTTGCGTACTCGCTCGTTCCGCACCAGACACGGCGAAGAAGCACTGGTGGCAGAAAACAACGGCAAACTTGTATTTGAGGGCGACGGATTTGAAGAAGGGAAATCCGGGGCTAAGAATCAAAAACTGAAAATCGAATTGGCGATCGTTCAGGGTTCTACTCTGATGGTGAAAGACGGACAGCGCGCCATTCCCGGTCAAGTTTTGGCAGAAGTGCCGATCGTCGGTCGCGCAGCCCGCAAAACTACGGAAAAAGTGACTACAGACGTGGCTTCCGACTTAGCCGGAGAAGCCAAATTTGCTGATTTGGTGCCAGAAGAAAAAACCGACCGCCAAGGGAACACAACCCGCACAGCCAGCAAAGGCGGGCTGATTTGGATTCTATCGGGAGAAGTCTACAACTTGCCCCCCGGCGCGGAACCAGCAGTGAAAAATGGCGATCGCATTCCGGCCGAAAGCGTGATTGCCGAAACCAAACTCATCTCCGAACACGGCGGCGTAGTCCGCATCGCTGACCCCAGAGAAATCGAAATAATCACCGCCCAAGTCCTGCTCGACCAAGCAGTCGTGCGAGCCGAAAGTGCAGGCGGCCGCGACCACTACACGATCGAAACAGCTTCCAAACAGCGGTTTTCCCTCAAGACGGCTCCTGGGAGCAAGGTGATTAACGGGGAAGTCGTCGCCGAACTGCTCGACGACAGCTACCGCACAGCTACAGGGGGGATTGTCAAATACGGCGGAGTCGAAGTCCACAAGCGCGGCAAAGCTAAACTTGGCTACGAAGTCGTCAAGGGCGGCACCCTGCTGTGGATACCAGAAGAGTGCCACGAAGTCAACAAAGATATCTCTCTGCTGCTGGTGGAAGACGGCCAGTACGTTGAGGCCGGTACAGAAGTCGTTAAGGATATTTTCTGCCAAACCAGCGGGGCAGTGGAAATCACTCAGAAAAATGACATTCTGCGGGAAATTGTGATTAAGCCGGGGACGCTCCATGTGGTTGACCGCCCGCCGCTAACTTTGGGGGAAGGTCAAATTGTCAACGCGGGTCAGGAGATTTTCCCAGGCTTGGTTGCCGAGGAGTTGGGCTATGCGGAGTATATCGAAACTCCCGAAGGGCCGGCTTTGTTGCTGCGGCCTGTGGTGGAGTTTCCGGTGCCGGATAAGCCTCCCGTGCCTTCTCAGACAGCCCTGAATGAGTCGATTTCTTTGAAAGCGGTGCAGCGGCTTCCTTATAAGGATGGGGAGCGCGTCAAGTCTGTGGAGGGATTGGAACTGCTGCGGACTCAGCTTATTTTGGAAATTGGTTCGGGAGCTCCGCAACTGGCGGCGGATATCGAGCTGTTGCCGGATGAGGAGGATGCTGCGGCTTTTGGGGCGGATGGTTCTGGGCCGGCTTGGGGTTCGCCTGAAGATGTTAGTGCGTCGCAGGAGTTGGCGATGCCTCTGGCTGATGGGGGCGATCGAACCTCCAAGACTTTCCGCTTGCAGCTAGTAATTTTGGAATCGCTGGTGATTCGGCGGGATGTCTCCGCTGACCCCACCCAAGGCAGCACTCACACGCGGCTGTTGGTCGAAGATGGACAGTCGATCGCCCCCGGAGCCGTAGTCGCCCGCACCGAGATTCTCTGCAAAGAAGCCGGTATCGTTCGAGGCATCCGCGAGGGCCAGGGCGAACCAGTGCGCCGACTCTTGGTGATGCGAGATGCCGATTCTATTTCCATTTCTGTGGCCGGCACCCCCGATGTCAGTCCCGGTCAACTGCTGGTGGCTGGTACGGAAATAGCTCCCGGAGTTATTCTCGAAGAGTCGGGCCAAGTTGTGAAAGTTGTACCCGCATCCGAGACAGAACCCGCCAAACTTGTGCTCAGGGTAGCTCGCCCTTACCGGGTTTCGGCCGGTGCAGTCCTGCACGTAGACGACGGCGACCTAGTGCAGCGGGGCGACAACCTAGTGATTCTCGTGTTTGAGCGGGCAAAGACTGGAGATATCATTCAGGGTTTGCCTCGGATTGAGGAACTTCTGGAAGGACGGAAGCCCAAGGAAGCCTGTATTTTAGCCAAGCGGCCCGGCACAGCTCGCGTAGTTACAGATGACGATGTTGTGGAACTGGCGGTGATTGAGGATGATGGCCGGATTGAGGAGTATCCTTTGTTGCCCGGTCAAAACCCGATCGTTTCCGACGGACAGCGCGTAGGCGTCGCCGAAGCTTTGACCGATGGGCCTGCGAATCCTCACGAAATTCTGGAGGTGTTCTTCCACGTACTTAAGGAGCGGCAGTCTACCTTTGAGGCGGCTTTGGAGAGTTTCCAACAGGTGCAGACGTTTTTGGTGAACGAGGTGCAGTCGGTTTATCAGTCTCAGGGCGTGGATATTTCTGACAAGCACATCGAGGTGATTGTCCGGCAGATGACCAACAAAGTCAGGATGGAAGATGGCGGCGATACTACCATGCTCCCTGGCGAGTTAGTGGAGTTGCGGCAGGTAGAGCAGGTGAACGAAGCCATGTCAATTACTGGTGGAGCGCCGGCGGACTATACTCCCGTGTTGCTGGGGATTACTAAGGCCTCGCTGAATACTGATAGCTTCATCTCCGCTGCTTCCTTCCAGGAGACTACGCGGGTGTTGACTGAGGCTGCGATCGAAGGTAAGTCTGACTGGCTGCGGGGCCTGAAGGAAAATGTCATCATCGGCCGCCTGATTCCTGCGGGTACTGGGTTCAATGCCTATGAGGATGCTGGGGTTCAGGATGCGGGTTTTGATGGTGCTGTGTTTGATGATGACATCCACGATTTGCAGGAGGATGTTGTACTTGACGATCGAACTGCGCGTCGCGCTTATACGATCGAGAGCGGCTATGAGATTGGCCGCGGGGCCGATCTTGAGCCTGATGAGGATTTTGAGGAGGTTGAGGTTGATGAGGATGAGTTTGTCGCTGAGACTGAGGATGATGCTTTGGGACCTGATGTTGATGATGAGGATGATATTGGTTTTGACTTCGATGAGGATGAGGACTAATCGTAGTTTTGAGGCTGCATGAAGTGAGTGAACAGCGTTGCGCGGGGCGATCGAATAATTTCGTTCCACGGTCGCCGCACACTCCTATTTCACTCGTCATAAAAATCTCAAATTTGTCCTCACAAATTACAAGTCCGAACTCATAGCATTGTGCGATCGGACATCGAAAGGAAGAAGGAAGAAGGAAGATTCAGAGTTTAAGCAAACTTTGTAAATAAGAGAGTTTTAATTGTTTGTTGGTTCCAACAAACAATTCTTTCTTCCTTGTTCCTTTTTCCTTCTTCCTTCTTATTCCTTCTACATATATGGTTCACTCAATCAGGCAGCAAAGCCTTGATTTGATTAACAAACTCTTGATGGTCTACCACAGGTTTAGAGATGTAACCGTCGGCACCGCTTTGATCCAGAAATGTTTCTTTATCACCGGCCATCGCGTGAGCAGTCACCAAAATAATCGGCAGCGAGGCCGTTTGCGGGTCAGCTTTGAGCAGTTGAGTAATCTTAATGCCGTCAACAGATTTGCCCTGGTACACGCTGCGCGAAAGAGACACATCCATTAAAATCAAATCAGCTTCGCCGTTGGCAGCAATCTGCATCACCTCTTCAACATTTTCCGTGTGCTTTACGGCTAAGCCCCCCCGCTTAGTCAGAATTTTGGAAAAAACCCGAGCATTAACCAAATCGTCCTCTACAATCAGAACGGTTTTCATAAATAAATATGGGAAGTATAGAAACTTTGTGACTTTAGTCCAAAGAGGAACACGGCACGGGGACTACATCCCCGTCAAAAATGCAGAGTTTTTAGCGCCATCAGCCGGGAACCCTGCAAAACCCGTATGTATATCCTTGAGCCACTAGCTGTGAGAGGGTTTACAGATGCTTAGAAGCATCCAGTACCATCATTTAGACTACTACACACAGACAGTTTAGTTCTTTTTTATAACTAGACCTGGAACTGGTGAGAGTCTCAAGATTCTCAGGTAGCAGGTTTCTAGTACAATCCAGGACGGATGGACGACGCCTCGAAACCGGGTTTTTGATCGTTTCGGCGGGCTATAACGAACTCTTGCTATGAAAAAACCCGGTTTCTGACTACCCGTGCGTCCTGGACTTATAGTACCCTCTGTTTCGGTCAAGCCTTCGGCTTCTACCATTTTAGATTTTAGATTTTAGATTTTAGATTTTAGATTTTAGATTTTAGATGGGAACTGATTGACTGGATATCCGTTTGGAACACGGGCCTACAGTTGCATTATTTTTTGAACTGGTATTAGATTCGGGAATGTGTGATAATTATTTTCCTTCCTTCTCATTAGAATCAAGCCATGTTTATTCACATACTCCCGTCGCCACAGCCTTTGAAGTAGCGAATATAGCGGGGATTGTTGGAGATTCCTAATACTCAGTTTTAACCCCTCAAAACGGCTGAAAATATCGACGCTTGCGTTCATCAAGGGGATGTCAGACTAGGAGATATCGCCAGGAGAGCTTTTGACTGATGCAATTCATCAATATCGGCATTTTTGACACTCTCAGCGAGTCCGGGCCACGCTCTATGGTTGAATAAGCCCAAAAATTGGACTTCCCTCATCAGAAAAAATGGGTAGACACCCCGTGCTTCTAGCACGGCTTTATATTTTTGATTTACTACCGCCTTGGGATTGGTTAACGGGAGTGTACTTTTGTATTGCACTTTCAACGGGACAATTACCGCTTCCAATCTTCCAATCCTGTACGCATAGTATTTTGCACGGGTTGTGCCTCCCATGAATGGGGTAATGTTAGCTTCGACAATGTTTCGAGAGCTTGTTAGACCTGCAACACTGTTCCTGTTACCTTAGAACTGTTTAATTGCTTCGGACAGAGCAGGGGACTAGCTACGCATCCACAGGGTGTCGTGACTCTCAAAACGTAGGCAATTAAGCCTTAGTCTGGTCAGTACGGCTTGCCAGATTTCTCTTGCAAGCCCCGTGTCTTTAGACCGGGGTTACTGACAGTCCAGTCGCCTCTACACGATCAGAACAAGTACCAGTACCAGAGGTATTCCAATTCCGCTTACTTTTCTTTTGTAATACTTTCGGAGTCCATCACGCTTGCCAAAATACGGTAAGCTCGATCGTCTACCATTGCTGCTTGATCCACGCTACGGCTGTACCGAGACGAGATCAATCTGGGGTTTCTCCTGAAGAGAATATTTCTTCGTGTAGATGGTTATTCCTAATTGCAATTAAATTCTATCATGGATTGACGGGGACTCAAGTCCCTCGTGATGCTTTCCTAGGAAGAGCTACAGCCTCACTACGTTCTGAGTTTCTGGCATTCCGTGTTCTCCTGTGAATCAACCTTCTCACGGCAGAAGGTAAATAGACAGGTAGGCGCAAATGAAGGCAACATAGAGGTTAGGGTAAGAGTGGAGAGTAAGAGGCAAGTGTTGCCCGTCTTCGGGACTCTGATTCTGCTTTCACAAGTTAAGTTTATTTTTATTCTTCAACTGGGCGGTTGGGTCGAACTTTCGGTTCGCCTGCTGCAAAGGCTTTTAAATCGAGACAGGGAACCTCGGCATTATTGACAGAGGCTGTTTTCACTCAGGAATTAACGGACACAAAGACTCATGGCTAAACAACTCAACCTACTTTCCGGGCAAGTAATTTCTACGCCTCTGCACGCCGAGATGCAGCAATCGTACCTCGAATATGCCATGAGTGTGATCGTCGGGCGAGCTTTGCCTGATGTCCGCGACGGTTTAAAACCTGTTCACCGTCGAATTTTATATGCGATGCACGAACTCGGTCTGACGCCAGACCGACCTTACCGTAAGTGCGCCCGGGTTGTTGGAGATGTTTTGGGAAAATATCACCCCCACGGCGACCAATCGGTTTACGACGCTCTGGTACGCATGGTTCAGGAGTTTTCGAGCCGCTATCCTTTACTGGCGGGTCACGGCAATTTCGGTTCGGTGGACAATGATCCGGCGGCTGCTATGCGCTATACGGAAACGAGGCTAGCACCGATCGCCCACGAAGCTATGCTAACCCAAGTCGGCGATGCAACTGTTGATTTTACTGCTAACTTTGACAGTTCCCAGCAGGAACCGACGGCGCTGCCTGCTCAGTTGCCGTTTCTGTTACTCAACGGCTGTACGGGCATTGCTGTGGGGATGGCAACTAATATCCCGCCGCACAATTTGGGGGAGGTGGTAGACGGTTTAATTGCTTTGATTGAAAACCCGGAACTATCCGACGAGAAGTTGATAGAACTGATTCCAGGCCCGGATTTTCCAACCGGAGGGGAAATCGTCGCTACAGAGGGCATTGTTGACGCCTACACTAAGGGTCGAGGCAGCATTGCGGTCAGGGGTGTGGCCGGGGTGGAAGAAGTGCCTGGTAATCGCAAGGTGCGTACTAAAACGGCGATCGTGGTGACGGAGTTTCCGTTTCAGGTAAATAAGGCGGCTTGGATTGAAAAGGTGGCGGAGTTGGTCAATGCTGGCCGCCTCGACGGTATTTCTGATTTGCGTGACGAGAGCGATCGCGAAGGCATTCGAGTGGTGATTGAACTCAAGCGGGAATTTACCCCAGAAGCGGTTCTCGCTCGTCTTTATCAACAAACTGACCTACAAACAAATTTTGGCGCGATTTTGCTGGCAATTGTCAACGGTCAACCGCGACAGTTGACGCTGAGACAATTGTTGCAAGAATTTCTGGATTTCCGGGAAGTGACTCTTACCCGCCGCTACAATTACGAGTTGCAAGCTGCAGAACGCCGATGTCACATTGTCCAAGGCTTAATGTTGGCTTTGACAAATCTCGATACAGCGATCGACATTCTCAGAAATTCTCCTGACGGCTCTACTGCTAAGCAAACTTTACAAGTTCGCCTCAATTTGAGCGAAAGTCAAGCTGATGCGATTTTGGCGATGCCTATGCGTAGGCTGACTGGTTTGGAAAGGCAAAATTTGCAGTCTGAGTTTGATGAGTTGATGGCTAATATTCAAGAATTGCAGCGGTTGTTGAGCGACAGGCGTGAACTTTTGAAGGCTTTAAAGAAGGAATTTCGATCGCTCAAACGCAAGTACGCTGACCCCCGCCGCACTAAATTGGCCAATGGAACTGCACGCGCAGCAAACGCCGAATCACAATTTTCTGGCAAGAAAAATTCTGCGGTGAAGCAGTTGTCGCCGGCAACAATTCAGCCTAACTTATTGCCCGTTCTAGAGGCAGAGGAAACTATAGTTGAATTTTCGCACAAGCAGTACGTGCGACGCTTGCCGCCTGGGGAAAAACCACGCTCGAAAAGTCGCGAAAAATCGGTTTCAGCTTTAGAAAAAAATGAAGATTTTATTGTGACGGCAAATCTGACGAAAACCGATCGCACTTTGGTCATCTTAACTCCTAACGGCAAAGCTTACCCGCTGAAAGTGGCCGATATTCCTAGTAGTAGCGCCAAAGACCGGGGAACGCCGATCGTTAGTTTGTTGTCGCCAAGTGCTACTAAAGAAAGTGCCGGTCGCGCTTTGTCGGAAATCACAGTTGCACACTTTATTTTGCCGGAAAATTCGGAAGCGGCAGATTTAGTAACTCTGACTCAGCAAGGGAAAATTAAGCGCTTGCCGATGCAGGAATTTGCTGATTTGACTAATCGTGGCGTTACAGTTGTTAAACTCAAGGAGGACGATCGGCTGCGCTGTGCGAGTCTGGCTAAAGTCGGCGAGCAAGTGGCGATCGCAACTTCAGGAGGCCGAGTCCTTCGGTTTGAGATTGATGATGAACAACTGCCGCCAATGGGCCGCGCGGCCCAGGGTTCTCAAGTAACCAGGTTGCGGAAGCAGGAAGAGTTGGTGGGTTGCATCACTCTCGACGCGAACGACAGTCTGGTGCTATTTTCCGAGTTGGGTTGGGCAAAACGAATGCCTGCAGGTTCTGTCAGACTTACTAACCGGGGCGAAATTGGCACTCAAGCTTTTCGTTTCTCAGAGCCTAAAGATGCTTTAGTTGGCTTGCTGCAGGCTGTTCCGGGTACGGATGTCAAACTTTTTACTAATTCTGGCCGCCTGCTGCGATCGACTATTGATGCTATAGCTTTTTGGGGGAAAGATGCTGCGGGCGATCGAGTTTTTGACCTCAATCCAGGTGAAAAAATTATCAAAGTTATCAGCAGTCAATAGTCATTAGTCATTGGTCATTATTCGCTGTGCCTCGATTGAGACTTGGCCTTGTTGCCTTCGAGCGTCTACGTCCAATTCTATTCCCCATTCAGCCTTGTTCCCAGGCTCTGCCTGGGAATACATACCCGGAGGCTCTGCCTCCAATTCCCCAATCTAAAATCTAAAATCTAAAATCTAAAATTGTTTAATGGCGCAAGTTGTATTAGAAAATATCTACAAAAGTTTTCCGCTCCGCCAAGGAGAACAGGAAAAAGAAGCAAACACCGTCGCAGAAAGTGTCTCGCCTATAGCCGATCGCCCTTCGTCTAACAGCGTTTTGCGGCGCATTAACCTAACGGTCGAAGACGGGGAATTCATGGTGCTGGTGGGGCCTTCTGGCTGCGGAAAAAGCACTTTGCTGCGATCGATCGCCGGTTTGGAAGTTTTGACTGCCGGCAATATTTGGGTTGGCGATCGGCTCCTTAACGATTTGCCTCCTAAAGACCGAGATATCGCTATGGTATTTCAAAATTATGCTCTCTATCCTCACTTAACAGTTTACGATAATCTCGCCTTTGGATTGCGCCGCTCGGAAAGGGAGAAGGAAGAAGGAAGTTCGGCAACGGATTCTGTAACGGATGTAACGGATGTAACTGATAGAAGGAAGAAGGAACAAGGAACAAGGGAAAAGGGAGCAGCTAGAAGGAAGCAGCTAGAAGGGAGCAGAGAGAAGGGAGAAGAGACAGAAAAAGAAAAAGGAAGCAGGGAGAAGGCAGAAAAAATCAGGAATCAGGTAAAAGAGCTTATTAATTATTTAGCTTCTAATACTTTAAACAACGAGCGAATATATGCTTTATGGGAGGATTTTTTGGTAGGAGCGACTCGCAAGTTGCCTCCGGGTTTGCGCTACTTGTCGGAACGGGAAAAGGCTGTAGGAAAAAGAGTGCGGGAGGTAGCTGAATTATTGCAAATAGAATCTCTTTTAAATCGCTTGCCGAAACAACTTTCGGGAGGGCAAAAGCAGCGGGTAGCTTTGGGTAGGGCGATGGCTAGAAATCCTGAAGTTTTTTTGATGGACGAACCGTTATCGAATCTGGATGCGAAATTGAGGGCCCAAACGAGATCGCAAATTGTGCAGTTGCAGCGACAGTTGGGAACTACAACTATTTATGTAACTCACGACCAAACTGAGGCGATGACTATGGGCGATCGGATTGCTATTATGAAGGTCGGCCAGATTCAGCAAGTAGCTCAACCTCTAGAGCTTTACAATAAGCCGGCTAATCTGTTTGTTGCTGAGTTTATTGGTTCTCCGCCGATGAATTTCTTGTTGGTGGAATTTAGTGCCCCCTTGTTGATTTCTCACCCGCAATTTCGCTTTACTTTACCCGATATTTGGGCAAAAAGTCTACAACAATATGACGGGCGAGGGCTAATTTTGGGCATTCGGCCGGAACATCTGAGCATTAACCCTCCGGCTACCAAAAATATTTCGGTACAAGTGGAAATTGTAGAGGCTTTGGGACACGAAACTTATTTGGGAGTTTGTTTGACGGATGCTCCGGCCGTGCGGATGCAAGTGCGGGTTCCTCCGGAGCGATCGATCCGAGTTGGCGAGGAGCTTTGGTTGGCCATCGCCCATGACAAGATTCACTTGTTCGACCCTGATACCGAGTTGGCTATTTTTCCTCGTTAGGCAAAATCATCAAGGTCGATCGACCGTTGTGACCGATATCACTAATCACAAGCTTGCATTTTTTTCAAGGAATGTTATATTTATTTACATAAGCCTTACACAAGTTAACGAAAGGAGTTCGCACTATGCAAGAACAAAAACGCAACGCTTGGAACTGGGGCTTCAGCGAAGGAGCCGAAAATTGGAACGGTCGTTTCGCTATGATTGGCTTTTCTGCCGCTGTCATCATCGAATTGGTTTCCGGTCAAGGTCTGCTTCACTTTTGGGGCGTGATGTAATTTTCTAGTTAAGATTTTTGTGCCAATGCAAAGCTTGGGAGTTCCGTTACGGACTCCCAAAATTTTGACAGCGCGATTTGGGCCACAAATAGCCAATTGCTCCCTGCAGTTAGCAGCACAAAATTTAACAGCTATAGCTCAAACCGGGTCGGGGGGTTCCCCCCCCAAAAGAGTGATAATCACTCTTTCGGGTGATGCTAGCAAATTACTCTAGCGGATATATTCTTTTAAGATGCTGTTCCGGTTGGGATGGCGCAACTTCCGCAGGGCTTTAGCCTCGATTTGGCGAATCCGCTCGCGGGTGACGTTAAAGATTTGACCAATTTCCTCCAAGGTCTTCATCCGTCCGTCATCTAAGCCGTAACGCAGTCGCAGTACATCCCGTTCGCGGGGGCTGAGAGTATCCAAAACGCTTTCCAAATCTTCCCTGAGCAAGTTTTTCGAGACTTGATCTTCTGGCGTTTCCCCGTCAGATTCAATAAAGTCTCCCAGACGCGAGTCTTCCTCTTTGCCGATCGGAGTTTCTAGAGAGATGGGCAACTGTGCGGACTTAGCAATGAACCGCAACTTCTCGATCGTCATCTCCATCTTAGTGGCGATTTCTTCTTCCGTAGGCTTGCGGCCCATTTCCTGAGACAGGAGTTTGGTAGTTTTCTTGATCCGCGAAATGGTTTCGTAAAGGTGAACCGGCAGGCGGATAGTGCGGGATTGGTCGGCAATTGCTCGGGTGATGGCCTGACGTATCCACCAAGTTGCGTAGGTAGAAAACTTGTAGCCTTTTTCATGATCGAATTTTTCAGCGGCCCGGATCAGACCCAAAGAGCCTTCCTGAATCAAATCTTGGAAAGACAAACCGCGATTCATGTATTTTTTGGCGATCGACACCACCAAACGCAGGTTTGATTGCACCATTTTCTCCTTGGCCCGACGGCCGACGTGGAGTCGGTGACGGAATGCAGGAAGTGCCATATCTACAGCATTAGCCCATTCGCTGTCTTTGGGTTCGCGGTTATACTCTTCGAGCAGTTGTTCTCGAACTCGCTCTAATTCCAGCAAATCTGCAATCTTGCGCGCTAGTTCAATCTCTTCGTCAGCTCGCAGCAATCGAATCCGACCGATTTCTTGCAGGTAAAGACGAATAGAGTCTTCAGTATAATGCTTTTTCTTTGCCTGTGCCCGACGGCGGGCTTTGGCGCCTTTGCCAGATTTAGGGTCTTCCTCAGATTGAGAGTCTAAGAATTCTTCTCGATCGTCTTCTTCGTCGATAAAGAGTTCCAACTCGCTCTCAGGTAGAACGCTTTCGGCGCCCCGAAGCAACTCGAGTGTTTCCATTTCCGGTGTAATTGTGGTTGCGAGTACGGTGTTAGCCTGGATCATGCCGTCTTCCTCATGCTCCTGAATTAAAGAATAAATAACAGTGGAATAGTGTCTGTTTGTAGTTTAGACAAGTTAGCCAGTATTGACATTCCCGCAGGAAAAAATAGTGGGATTTTCGGTCGGCTACCTGAATCTGTTACCGAAACTGCACCTGTTTTATGAGTCACAGTTCGAGTTCTGGTCTGAAGCAGCCAGGGCATTCAATCGATCGCAGATTTTAACATCGCGACCTTGAATTGAGCTTGAGGCTTTTTCTTTCGGAGCGAGTTATCACATCATCTGCGATACCTGGCGTCCAGAAGCAAACCATGAAGTGCGATCGATCGCACTTCCAAAAATACTGGCTTTTTTACTCGGTACTTCGAGCTTTTACCCGTACAAGTTTTCGGCACGGAACCCTCTAACTTTTGTATTCGAGGTGTCGAACTTTTGATGCGCCTTGCTTTCACTCTGGTTGTCAGACATGACAGTTGCACGGCAAATTTTCGCCACCTTGGATGCTGGTCTGCTGCCTCAAATGCAACAGCAGAGGGTTGAAGCACCAAACGGGGAGAATCGGATCTTGCCAAGACCTTTCCGATTGTAGCCTTTCTCACAAAAAATGGAAGTTGTTTTCCATTGTTGGTCAAGAACTAGGAAAACTCTGTCAGCTTAGCTTGACAATACTAACTCATGTCCGGCTCTGCTAAATCCTGAGAACGGCCCGCAAAAACTTTGGCACGATCGAACGGCGCTGTTTTCTGCGTATATCTGGGTGAACGGCTGCGGCGTAGTTGGCCAGACAGTTAGCAGACAATTTTTGAGTTGCCCAAATTGGAACCAATACCATCCGTGTAGATACACCCATCATTACCCTGTTTCCCTGAATTGAATCATACGCAATCTGCGATTGAATAAAGCTCGTAGCTTTAGTTTTAAGCCGGCAACTCTGGATTAGAGACCGACTCTGACCCCAAATGAAGCGTTGCGGGTTGAGTAGTGCAACAGGGGCTTTAATTGTTAAGTTAGCTCAAATCTCAGAAATTGGGTTTAATTTTCACGTTAAATCACATTAAGTTCTTAACGTCACATTCTTATTTAAGCAGTTCGACACGAGTTTGTCGCGTCCGTGGCAAAAACCACCCGGATAAATTCTACTGAGAGTTAAGCCGCCGCGCAACTCTGGGCTGCGGACTTCTCTAAAATTTTTGGCTTTCGGTTCGCACTTACGCGATCGCACGTTCTCACAAACCATACAATTAGACATCTCCCGGAAGTATAACTTCACGATTCCTTTAAATATATCGTGACAGCGTAAAGATTCCATAAAGCCCTTTAATTAATTTTAGGTAGCATTCCCGAATTGTCTTGATAATTTCAAGCAGACGCAAAAAAATCCCCAGCGGACGTTGCTGCAACTACCTGCAGATAATAACTCCGCCCGGGAAGAAAAATTTACCCAGTTAGCGATGTGCTTGCTATGGTTATAGAAGGCCTAAACAGCAGGATGCGCTTAAAGATGTGGAGGGGTAGGACGCTGGTGCGATGCTCAAAATTTTGTTATTATTTACAGCGTGTCATCAGAAAGCGCTGATCTAGGTTTGATCTCTAAATCATTCCTGGCTCCTAGCTCAGCAATGACGAGAGCGAAAATTGTCTATAAAGTTGATTATACTTGCTTACTATTGATGGTTTCTAATAAACCTTGATAAAAGACTTTGAAGCTTTTAGAGCGATTCAATTCAGGATTCATATATTGAGAAATTTCGCTAGAGGCTTTATATTTTTCTAGTCCTCCCGGATGATATCCAGCTTTTTTCAGGACTCTTTCCAAAGCCTCCCATGTACCCCCTTTAATAGCATCGGGGTCGCGATACGGTTGTTGAGTAGCTAAATTGGGAGAGACTTTAGGGTAAGCTTGGCGAATTGCTTCAACATCGCCGAAAAACCACGCTTCTAATTCTTCAACTACAATTCGATTTAAGACTTGGAATGATTTATCTTTTTGACAGGAAGATTTAGTGATTAAT
Source organism: Microcoleus sp. D2_18a_B4 (assembly GCF_036702475.1). NCBI lineage: Bacteria > Bacillati > Cyanobacteriota > Cyanophyceae > Oscillatoriales > Microcoleaceae > Microcoleus > Microcoleus sp. D2_18a_B4. The sequence goes on along the minus strand of NZ_JAUBTL010000011.1, from coordinate 52,124 downwards.
CCCGATGATATTGCCATTATTTCTAGTTGTTGTTTTAATTTGAGACAATCTTCTCGATCTTCATCTATTAAAATAACAATTTTCCAATCAGGCGGAAGCCATGCTTGATAACCTTTCAAACGATTAGGCAAGTTAGCAAGTAAATCTGGTTTTCCTCGAAAAGCATGAATCTTAGAGCTAACAGTCGATGGCACTATTTTCGGCAAAAGCTGGGTCAAAGCTGATTCTAGGGATGCTTCTTCTACTAAAAGCTCAAGATGCAAAATCCTCACCTTCTATTTATTTTAAGTGTAAAATCATTGCGGTGTACCCCCATTTTTCAGCGGATTTCCCACCTCAAAGAAATCTTCCATCCACAGCGAACCCAGTAAGGCACCGTGTTCCATAAATTGTTTGACTCCCTGCATATCTGCGGTTCTTTTTGCTTGAGTAAAACCTTTCTCATCTCGATATAATACCCATAATTCCTCTGGCTTCAAACTATCCACAAAAAAGGGAGAATGCGTTGTCACCATTAATTGAGTATTCGCAGAAGCCGAACGACATTCTTCTGCAAGCTGAGGTAATAATTGCGGATGCAAATGATTTTCTGGTTCTTCTATTCCCACTAATTGCGGGGGATTGGAATCGAAAAAAACAGTCAAATAAGCTAAGAGTTTTAACGTACCATCGGAGGCATATTTTGCCAGAATAGGATGAGTAAAAGGAGCATCTTTAATTTCCAACAAAAGTCTGCCATCCTGCATAATTGAGGCTTCGACTTTTTCGAGGCGTGGAATACGAACAGAAAGGGTTTTTAGTATTTCTTTTAACCGTTGGGGATGTTGCTCTTTTAGGTATTGGATAACATTGGGTAAATTGTCACCAGTGGGAGATAATCTTTCCTGTGCACCTGCTTCGGGAAGGCTGCGGGTATTATCTGCGGTTAAATATGATAAATACCAGCCTGTAATAAAACGTCTTAATGCACTAACGCGGGGATGTTTGGCAAATTGTCCTAATGTATTTACGGCTAAAAATTCAGATGATTCTAGTTTTTCGGTTATCCTTTCACCTTCTTCATCAGGACTTTCGCCACTAATGACTTGTCCTTCCCCTTTTTTGAAGTCTAAAAAACGAAAGGGTTTTCCTTTTCCCGATTGTCCGCGTCGCCAATGCAACCATTCTTCAGCAATGAAGGGACGATTATTTTCTTCATCTATAGCGAGATGATAGGTAATTAAAGGCGAGTCGGATGTCTCTCGATATTTTAATTCAATGATAATGCAGCCTTCGCTGTCTCTGGTGCGTAATTCTCGAAATCGGCCCCGTCTATCCCAGGCTTTTCTGAGGCTTTCGGTAAAACATTCGGATAGGAAAGCGAAAACATCGAAAATAGTTGACTTGCCGCTACCGTTGGGGCCTAAGAATACAGTTAAGGGGGTGAGATTTTTGAGTTGGAGATTGTGCAAAGCACGGTAATTTTGTACTTTGAGATATTCTATACGGGGAATAGATTTCATGATTTCACCTCCTCAATTATAATCTCGGTTTTTTTTATCCTAATTTCTCCTTTAACGAACCGCGAAGACGCGAAGTGCGCGTTCGGCGAAGCCGTTCCCGAAGGGTAGGAAGAAAAGAGAAGAAGAAAAAACTAAAGTCCTGACTGCGAACTTAATTTAACCGCGAGACAGATTACTGCTGATTCCGCAGGCGAGGGTTAACAAACTCGTTTAATCCTTCCCCCACCAAAGACAGTCCCACCACCATTAAAGTCATCGCTAAACCGGGAAACAAAGCTGTCCACCAAATGCCAGTAGGTAGCGCATCTAAAGCTAAACGCAAGTCGTGTCCCCATTCAGGAGTTGCTTCGGGAAGTCCTAATCCGAGAAATCCCAAACCTCCTAATGTTAAAATTGCATCGGCAGCGTTGAGGGCAAACAGCACAGGTACGCTCTGAATCACATTCAGAAACAGGTAGCGCGAAAGCACTGTCCAAGTGTCAGCACCCATTGCTCGCGCAGCTTCGACAAATAATTCGGTTTTGACGCTGACGGTGTGATTCCTGACGACGCGGTAGTATTGAGGGATGTAGGAAATGCTCAGGGCGATCGCAGCATTCAAAACTCCTTTTCCCACTACAAACGCTAGCGTCAAAGAAAGTAGCAGCCCCGGCAAAGTATAAATTGTATCCATTAAAAATAACAGCACTCGATCGAGCTTACCGCCCAAGTAACCGCTAACCAAACCCAGCGGCACACCGATAAACAAACTCAAAGCAGTGGCTAAAATTACCACTTGCCAAGCCGCGCGAGAAGCAAACAGCGTGCGGGAAAACACATCGTAGCCGCTGCGGCTAGTACCAAACCAATAATTCGCCGACGGCGGTTCGTGGATGGGGTTACTCAAAGCCTCGGTAGGATTTTGTAGCCATCCCCAAGCTTGCATAGCTGGAGACAAGGTTGCTACCAATATAAACACGGCAGTTATTGTCAAACCTGCCCACATCATTTTCATTGACAGGCTTGACGGTGAGGCACTGTTGAGAAATCGCGGGAGTCGGAGGCGGCTTTGAGCCATAATGACGATCGACCTATATAAGACTTTTCGATTTTAGTAGCACTCAGGCTAAAAAACCGGGAACAATCAAAAATTCTTTCCCTTATCCGCCAAACACTCGCGACAAACCGGGTTTTTTCGGGAGATGCGGCTAAAAAAGACCCGGTTTCTCCCCTGTACGGGACTGGCGCGCAGGGGAGAAACCGGGTTTTTGGCAGGCGGGACGCAAGTCGAGTTTAGGTTAAATCTCTCTTGGCAAACCTCAAATCTAAAATCGATCGAATTCTACAAATTGCTGGCAATTAACTCGCGGTACTGGCTTTTCGGCTTAACTCCCTTGAGCTCAGCTACCAAATCTTTGTCTTTGAAATACTGAATCGTCGGCGTACCAATCACGCCAGCATTTTCAGCAATTTCTGGATCTTCTTCGATGTCAATTTCCACGTAGTGGATTTTGCCCTCGAACTCATCTACTACTTTGCTCAAAATCGGCTTGAGGCTGTGGCAAGGCCCACAACTCGGAGAGGCATATTTGACCACAATCAGTCGATCGCTATCGTGGAACAACTTCCGCAAAGCATAACCTCCTTCGTGGCGCGTGTCGTTGATATCAAAGTTCTCGCTGGTTTTGCGTACTTTTGGAGCTTCCGGCGCTGCTGTGGGTTGCTCGGATTCCTCAGTTTGATGGAATTCCTGCATTAAACCGTTAACTGACAGCCAACGTTCTGCCAGCATCGCCCCCATGCAGCCACTGCCTGCTGCGGTGATTGCTTGGCGAAACTCGTGGTCTTGCACGTCGCCGACGGCGTAAACTCCCTCGACGCTGGTTTCTACCGAACCGTGTTTGGTAACGATATAGCCTACTTCGTCGAGTTCTAGCTGACCTTGGAACAGTTGAGTGTTGGGAGTGTGACCGATCGCATAAAACAATCCTTTCACCAGCAAATCGCTCTGGGCGCCTGTCACGATATTTCTAAGTCTCACCCCGTCCATTTTGCCACCGGCTTCGCCCAAAATATCCAGTGCTTCGGTGTTCCAGTGCACGGTAATTTTGGGATTGCTCAGCACTCGGTCTTGCATGGCTTTGCTCGCGCGCATTTGATCGCGCCGCACCAACATATGTACGTGAGAGCCGTATTTTGTCAAATAAATAGATTCTTCCGCTGCTGTGTCGCCCGCGCCGATTACAGCTAAGTCTACTCCTTTAAAAATTGGGGTAGCGCCGTCGCAAATCGCACACGCAGAAATGCCGTGACTCCAAAATACGTGTTCGCTAGGCAGCCCCAGCCTTTTCGCCGTCGCGCCTGTAGCGATTACTATCGTGTGGGTTTTGATTTCTCTGTCTTCCGATCGCACTGTAAACGGACGCTTGGTCAAATCCACCGAAATTACATCTTCTGTGTATAATTCGGCACCCCAGCGCGCTGCTTGAGCTTTCATCCGATCCATCAGTTGCGGCCCGGTGATGCCTTCGGGAAAGCCGGGGAAGTTTTCGACTTCTGTGGTGGTCATCAGTTGACCGCCGGGGACGCCTCCCATTTGGTAGCCTTCAAAGACTACGGGTTTCAGGTTTGCCCTCCCGGCGTAGATTGCTGCTGTGTAGCCTGCTGGGCCTGAGCCGATAATTACTAGGTTTTCTACGGTTTCGTTGGTCATAGCTATTTAATTAAACTCATAACGACTTCGTTTTACTAATTCTAGCAGAGTTCGATCGAGTTTGGTTTGATGCCATTGGGCGATCGAGCATCTGTATCTATTGTTGAGGGTCGATCGGTCTTCGGGGCAATTCCAGCTACTTTAATAAGCAAAAACAATCTAAAAGTCGATTTAGTTTTAAATGTTCGATCTATTTTAAGGGCTGAAATCTTAAGAAAATCTAAAGACGACCAAAATTATTGACTTCATTCTCAATTATTTTACCTATTTACTTGTTTTGAGGCTTGTGGTACGATTTTCACAATCCAGGGGCATTATGACTAATTTAAGTTTTTGACGCTGAAAGCTTTTAAAATCGTAAAATTAACGAATTCGCAAATGTAATAAGTACAATTATTTATGCAAAATCCGCATTTTATGGTTTAAGAATTGTAACGGAGATTTTGCCGGATTTGACAAAATACAGTATTTGTGGTATGCAAGGTGCGATCGGGGGAAAATTAGAAGGAAATTTTTAACCGCTTTGGAAGCACAGGCGGGACGCCCGTGCCACAATTAACATAGAATTTTGTATTTGTGTGTGAATGGATAAAATCAAGATATTGTTTGTATGCAGCCGGAATAAGTGGAGGAGTTTGACTGCCGAGAAAATATGCGAGAAGGTTAGTGGCTACAGCGTGCGATCGGCGGGAACGGAAAAAGGTGCAAGAATTAGAGTAACTGAGGGTTTGCTGGGTTGGGCGGATTTGATATTTGTGATGGAGAAGAAGCATGGCGATCGACTTCGCAGCAAATTTCCCGAAAGTCTCGAAGGCAAGAAAGTTATTTGCCTGCAAATCCCGGACAATTACGAATATATGGAACCGGAATTAGTCGAGCTTTTGCAGGCGAAACTGAATCCCTATATGGAAATTCCAGAGAACGAGATAAATTTTATGCAGCGAGTTTTGGAACCGGAAGTGATGGATTCCTTGGAAGAGGCGATCGAATACGATTCGATGGATTTTACTGAGGTTAATGCTGCTTTTGCTCAGAGTGCTGCGGCGTTGGGGCCGGTTTTTGGAAACGTTTTGGATGCGGGGACGGGTACGGCGAGAATTCCGATCGCCCTTTGTCAACTCCGGCCAGCATGGAAATTGACTTGCATTGATTTGTCGGCAAATATGCTGAAAGTTGGGGCCCAAAATGTGGAAAAGGCGGGCGTGCGATCGCAAATAAGTCTCGAATTAATCGATGCTAAAGCCATGCCTTACCCTGACAATTATTTTGACATGGTGATTTCTAACAGCATTATCCACCATTTGCCCGATCCGCTGCCGTTTTTGCAGGAAGTCAAGCGGGTGTTGAAGCCGCAGGGAGCAATTTTTTTGCGGGATTTGCTGCGGCCGGAAAAAGCGGAAATCAGGGATAATTTAGTCAATCTGTATGCGGGAGATTGCAACGCGCATCAGAAACAGTTATTCAGCGATTCGTTGCAAGCAGCATTTACCCTGGAGGAAGTTGAGGAGATGATCCAAAATGCCGGGTTGGATGGGTTGAGGATTTATGAATCTTCAGACAGACACTGGACGGCGGAGCGTGCTTGGTGCGAGTCTTTGTAGAAAGAAGTTGCTGGGAAAATTTTAGGTGAAGCGCGATCGACTGCGAAGAGCGAGTTGGTTTTTTCAGTATGGTAATGGAATTACGCGACGCATGATATTGCCGCTAATGTCTTCATCGCAATACTCAAGTAATTCGGGTTCCCAGTAAGCAGTTGCTAAAGTTAACCAACCGAGAAAAAAGCCAACTCCACCACAAATGAAGCATCCACCATCTCCACCTCTGAATCGATATTTTTCGCTAATTATCTCACAATCGTAAGGATTTTGGGCAATGTGAAGTCCGAAAAGGTTGGGCTGCAAATGGAGTGTCCAGTCGGCTCGATTGTCAGTTGGGTAGAAATCGCTTGGGCAGAAGTCTCCCCAGCGAAATAGAGTTGTGTTTCCTGCAGCGCAGGCATACTCCCATTCATCGAAAGTTAGCAAACGCAGCCCTTGGGCTGCCAATTCAGTCGTGATTTCTTCCTGCGTCTTGCTAATAATTTGCCAAGCCGCAACCGCACCATCCTTACCGCCCTCGAATCCGTATCTATTGCCACGATTAACGCTCGAACTTTGTGGAAAGTCTTTTAATAAATTCTGAATTTTAAGTTCATCGGAACCGATCGGCTCAAAACCAATCTTTGTTGGTTGAATTTCTACAAGCATCGGGGAAATTGTCACCTTTCGAGGAGGTGTAGTGACGCTTTGTACGTAAGAGTAGATGTCTCGATCGATCTCATACTCCTCAGAACTATTTTGAAATGATTCAATTTGCTCGTCTGTCGGGTGAAAGTTGCTGGCTTCGTATCCGACTTGAACTTCGCCTCCTGGCATCAGAGAAAATAAAGCTCCTCCATACTCAAAAATGGCAATAGAGAGTTCGGGGCCGCCATCAGGGTAAAATCGCAAACCTTTAAAAATTACTGACTGTGGCAGATGTGCTGCTAATTCCTGTGAGTAGCGATTTTTTTGTTCTTCGCTCAAATTTTGCCATTCCTGCAATTCCATAAGCCAAAAGTTCCTCAACTAAACCTCTTCTACTTATCTAATTTTATAGCATCTAAAATCACTCGATCGCGCCCTAAGTCTTTAGCTTGATAAAGCGAACGGTCTGCCGCTGCAATCAGGTTTTCCTGGGAAGTTTCGGGCTGAGGAAAGGTGCTCGCTACCCCCAAACTCAGCGTTACGAAAGAACACACCGCTGAATTAAGGTGTTCGATTTCTAGTTCTTTGACGCAAACTCGAATTCGCTCTGCAATCCAAACAGCTATTTCAGACGAAGTGCGGGGTAAAACTACCGCAAATTCTTCACCTCCGTAACGAGCTACCAGAGTCTCCTCCGAAACTTCGCCTGCTGAGTAATGTACAGCCTCAACAATAGTTTCGGCTACCTGCTGCAAACAAGCATCTCCCGCCTGATGTCCGTAAGTATCGTTGTATGTCTTAAAAAAGTCAACATCGCATAAAATCAAAGATAGTTCCGCTGCTGCTTCTCCCAATTCTTGCCATTTTTTCTCTAAGTATTCGTTAAAACAGTGGCGGTTGGCAATCTGAGTTAAGCCATCTAAGTTGGCAAGGCGATACAATTCGGAATTAGCTGCTTTTAATTGAGAATTAGCTGCTTCTAACTCGGATTGCGTGATCGATAAATTGTAATAAAGTTCGCTCATAGACCAAGTAGCTTGTTGGTGAATTTGGGATAAAGCTACCCAGAGTTGATGCACGTCTAAAAGTCGGTAAACTTGAGGTTCTAACTGCACAACAATCGGCTCGTAAAGCAGTTCCGGCGGTCGCTGCACGGAGCGCTGAGCTGCCATGACAATTAAGGCTACTCCTGGTAAAATTAAAATATCGGTTTGAGCTATTTGATAGAAGGCTATAATCGGTCTGCAAGCAAATATATCTACTCCGTAAGGGCGGCTCATGCGTTCCATAAATCGCCGACGCGATATCATCCCTAAAAATTCCCCATTTACGGTCAAGATAACTCCCGGAAGCAGCGGGTGAGATTGAAACAACCGAGCTACTTCTTTGGCTAGATATGAGGAGTCAACCTGAAAATTGAATAGAGCCAGATCCTTAAGGGTAGACTCTAAAGATAAATTTTGGGGTGAGTTTTCTGGCGAGTTAGACGGCTCAATAAATTCAACAGACACAGCGCAGATCCGAATAAACAATAAACCAGCAACCAAGCTAGTATCAGCTATTAAATTATATAATTATTTATTTGTTACCATTGGTTGTATTATTTACTACACTATTTTTTCAGAATGGAAGAAGCGGCAGCGTGAGTTTTTGCCGTAGCTGCATTGCAGTGATTCATGCTCCGTAAATTACAGATTTATTGAATTATTCTAGATCTTTTCCTCCATTTTTGACTAGGGACTTGTTACAGCGTAAAAAAACCGATTTCGGCGCCATTCCTCAACTCATTGACCGAAAGCATCCAGGATACAAGCCCCCGTACTCATTCCTTCGCAGACTCAGGACGGAGAAATAAAAAACCTGTATCCGATGAAACTTGCCCCCCGAATTTATCCCTGGGGTCAATGCTTCAATCTAAAATCTAAAATCTAAAATCTAAAATCGATTGACGGTGCACACAAACTCAAGAAACCTGGTTTTGAAACCGAGGTCGAGGCTGTAACGAGGTTTTGCGTAAAAAAACGCGGTGTCTGCCCCTGTCCTCAACTTAAAGCTCAAAACTCAAAACTCCCTCACCACCCCCAAGTTCCTGGCCCTCCCTTAAACGGGCCGACAATATCTTGGGTAATCCAGCCGCCGTAAAAATCCCCTGGTTGAGATTGCACTAATTCCCCGTCTACATAACAGGCATCCATTTTGCTTGGATAAAAAGCCACATAATCTTTAATAGCTGCAAAAACCTGATTAGGATTGGGATAAAACCAAGCAGCATTTACTACTTCTTTCGACTCTACCGTCACAGTGTAATAACCGGCTTGTCCCTTCCACTCGCACCAAGAGCCTCGTAAAGTTTTGTGCAAATATTCCATTTTGATGTCATCGGGGCAGATATAGTAGGCAGGAGGGTGACTCGTCTCCAATACCCGCTGAGGACGGCGCGTGTCGGCGATCGTCACTCCATTAAAAATTATCTGTACGTGTTTGGTCGATTCCTCAAGCCGAGGGGGACGTGGGTAATCCCAAACAGACTCTTGACCAGGGCCAGGCTCTATTCGATCGAAGTTCATGTGCACCATCTCCCCTCCAAAAAAAAACACTTAGCGACTTAGCATTACAATTTAATTTACCCTTAATCGAGTCGCTGCTTCAGAGCAAACCAGCTTTTTTCAACTCTTCACAATATGAGTATTCGCGGTATAGATGTTTCCGACTACCAGCCCAATGTCAATTGGCAAGCAGTTGCCAGGGATGGTATTACCTTCAGTTTTGTCAAATCGACCGAGGGTGCAACGTTCGTTGCCCAAACTTTCGCCCGCAATTGGGCGGCCATGAAAGCGGCGGGGATTCAACGCGGTGCTTACCACTTTTTTCGACCTGCAAGCAGCATTCAAGGACAAATAGATTTGTTCTTGAAAACTGTAAAACTCGAAGCGGGGGATTTGCCCGCAGTCTTGGATATCGAAACTACAGGCGGTTTGAGTGTGGATCAATTGTGCGATCGAGCCGCAATTTGGCTAGAAGCAGTCGAAAAAGCCACCTTGATGCGACCGATTATTTACACCTACCCCGGTTTCTGGGACAACTTGGGGACAAAACGGTTTGCCGATTACCCGCTGTGGATTGCTCACTATACCACTGCTGAGGAACCTTGGGTTCCCGGCGGCTGGAAAACTTGGACTTTTTGGCAGTACAGCGACAGCGGCAGCGTCTCCGGCGTATCGGGCAATGTAGACACCAATATTTATGAAAGCGTCCGAGAAGGCGCCGTAAGTTATAAAGTTGCAGACATCCAGAGGGAATTAAGAATTAAAGGTTTCTATCAAGGCGCGATGGACGGTAAATTTGGAGCCAACACCACAGCGGCGCTCATCTCGTTTCAGAAATCTCAAGGTCTCAATCCAGACGGCATTGCCAGCCTCAAAACCTGGGCCGCTTTGATGCGAAAATCTCCCAAAGTAGTTGTCCCCACTCCAGCGCCGACACCGGCTCCGCGGCCGACACCCGCTCCGACACCCGCTCCGACACCCGCTCCCATATCAGGCGTGCGGCTGACTCAGGTATTCTCGTCTTATCAAGCTAAGGCTAGCCAAGATACTGCCTTAATTTGGCTGCAAAGTCAAGTTTCTACATCTGTTTTAGGGGAATTTGCTCAAAAATGGCGGGCAACTACCTTACCTCAAGACACTAATTTGCGATTGATAGATGTCGGCAAATTTTATCGCGGTTTAGCAGAACAAGACCAAGCTTTAGATTGGCTGCAAAAACAACTTTCTCCGGCTATTATTACCGAGTTTGCACAAAAATGGCGCTCTCAATCTATTGTCACTAATTCTCCGATTCGGCTGATAGATGCGTGCAAATTTTATCGGGCCGCACCCCAGCAAAACCAGGCTTTAGATTGGCTGGAAGGGCGAGTTTCGCCGGCAATTCTATCGGAGTTTCTTCGCAGGTGGCAGAATGCCAATCGATTATAGATTTGAGATTATAGATTTGAGATTATAGATTTGAGATTGACTCTACAGAGGAATCTTGCGATTTGAGATTGATTTTAGATGGGAAATATACTCTAAAGAGGGAGCATCTCATATTTGTAAAAACACTTATTATGGCTCCTTCCTTATTGGGAGCATCTCATATTTGTAAAAACACTTATTATGGCTCCTTCCTTCTTCCTCCTTCCTTCTTCCTTCTTCTTCTTTCCTCCTGACTCCTGACTCCTGACTCCTAATTCCAATTTCGAGCTTTGCTGCTTTCATTGAGATGCTCCCTTCTTCTTCCTCTTTCCTTCTGCCTCCAATTTCTAGCTTGGCTGAAAAAGTGATATCAACTCCGCTCGCATCGGAATTGTAAAATCGAATCAACAGTCAATACTCAACTATCATTCAGTTTTTCGACTGACAGTCAACAGTCAACAGTCAACAGTCAACAGTCAACAGTCAACAGTCAACAATAATTCCGGTGCAACCGCAATTGATATGAGATGCTCCCTCTAAAGATGAGTCTGAGGGCGATCGATTTGAGATGTGAGCTTTTTGATTGGAGATTGACTCCACAGATGAATCTGGGGTTGAAAGGCTCTGTAATTGAAAAGCAGCCAAATCTTGCTATTTGAGATTTAAGATGGGCTCCACCTCAAAACTCGTCAAATCCTCTCCCTCTGTGCCCGCATCCCATCGAAATCTCGAACATAACAGACAATCTCTCGCTTAGCTACAGCTAGCTGCCATCTTTGACGGCAAGAGAATTATCTGATAAAGTTATAGCGACTATCAACGTTTTTTAATCTTATTGGGAAAAATCCAGGGCCGTGCCGAGTTGGTAAGCTGCGCCGAAAATAGCGCCTGCACTCCAATTACCCGCGATCGAACATTTAAAACTAAGCGGGCAGCCTGTAACAATAATATCTATGGAAATCCCCTTTAACATCACCCAGTTGATGGTCATGACCGTCCTCTGTGGCATCAGCGCTCAAGTTATCGCCGCTTATCTGAAAGTTCCGGCGATCGTCTTTTTGCTGTTGTTTGGCATTTTAGCCGGCCCAGACTGCTTGGGAGTGCTGCATCCCAATCTGCTGGGCAGCGGTTTGGAAGTTATGGTATCCCTTTGCGTAGCCTTAATTCTGTTTGAAGGCGGCTTGAATTTGGAATTGCGAGACTTAGGCAAAGTTTCCGGCAGCATCCGCAATTTAGTTACGGTAGGCACTTTAATTACGCTAATAGGCGGCGGAATGGCCGCACACTGGTTGGGGGAATTTCCCTGGCCGATCGCATTTCTGTATGCTTCTCTAGTAGTCGTCACAGGCCCGACAGTAATCGGCCCTTTGCTCAAACAAGTATCCGTTGACAAAAAAGTTGCCGCCTTGCTAGAAGCAGAAGGCGTTTTAATCGATCCTGTCGGGGCAATTCTGGCAGTATTGGTGCTGAATATTATTTTGAACGGCAATGCTGATTTGCTGGTTGTGTTCCGAGATTTAATCGTCCGACTCTTCGTTGGCGCAGTCATCGGAGTTGCGGGAGGTTGGCTGCTGGGATTCATTCTCAAGCGATCGCAATTTCTCTCCGAAGACCTCAAAAACTTAGTAGTTTTAGCCGGTTTGTGGGGATTTTTCGGCTTAGCAGAAGAAATCCGCAGCGAATCGGGACTGATGGCAACAGTCCTCTCCGGCATCGTCCTCAGAGCCGCTGCTGTGCCGGAAGAAAGGCTGCTGAGGAGGTTTAAAGGTCAACTCACAGTCCTGGCTATTTCCATGCTGTTCGTGCTGCTGGCGGCCGATTTATCCCTCGCTAGTGTGGTCGCGCTCGGTTGGGGAAGTTTGTTTACAGTTTTAGCTTTAATGTGGGTAGTGCGGCCGATCAACGTTTGGCTGTGTACTTGGAATAGCGGACTGAATTGGCGGCAGAAATTATTTGTTTGTTGGGTAGCGCCCAGGGGAATTGTCTCAGCGTCGATCGCATCTTTATTTGCAATTTTGCTCACCCAGCGGGGAATCAACGGCGGCGACTCGATTAAAGCCTTAGTTTTCCTAACAATTATTATGACAGTTTTCGTCCAGGGACTAACGGCCGGACGGATGGCTCAACTGTTGGGCATCACCTCAAAATCCGCAACCGGTGCTGCAATTGTCGGGTCAAATCCTTTGAGCAGATTAATTGCTCGCTTGTTTCAAGAACGCGGAGAATCTGTGGCAATTATTGACACGAACCCAGAAGCTTGCGAACAAGCAGAACGAGAGGGTTTGCGGGTGTTTTTAAGCAGTGCTCTGGATCACAGCGTGTTAGAAGAAGCCGGACTGGAATCGATGGGAACTTTTCTGGCAATGACTAACAACGGCGAGGTAAACTTAGTGTTAGCTCAGCGAGCAGCCGAAGAGTTTGCACCGCCGAGGGTTTTGGCAATATTCCCCAAAGATCCGCAAGCAAATACGCCTGCAAATCCGACTAAAATCAATCAAGCTTTTGTCTCGGATTTGTCGCTGAAGGATTGGAACGAATATTTAAGCGACGGCGAAGTGAAATTGGGGGAAACTGAGTTAAAAACAGAGGGATTGCAGTTTCAGATTGCTCACTTGCAAGCTTTGGTTAAAGCCGGGGAGTTGGCGCCGCTGCTGCTGGAAAGGCAAGGGTACTTGCAAGTAGTGTCGGCGACTCAGATTTGGCAAGCAGGCGATCGAATTATTTATTTGCTGTACGATCCGACACCGAAATTGTTGAAAAGATTGTCGGGTTCGTCGCAGTCTCGTTTGACTTTGGAAAAGCATCAGGTAGTTGAAGAAGTGCCGATTCCTTCTCCGGTTTTAGAGGATGTTTTGGAGGAAACGGAAATAGCAAAAGATGCTAAAGTTTTGCAGCCGCCAGTTTCGCGGTAAGGGTTAGTATCCCGATCGTACTCTGTAATCTGCTTGTCGCCATCGTCCTTACTCTGCCTCCCCAATCAGAGTAAATGCCGCCCAATTTCGCGGCTGGGGATGAGTTTTCATCGTGGCTAACATTGCCTGCCGAAGTGCCTGTGCTTTGTCGGGATTATTTTGCAAATTTTGATAAAACGACTGCATCAATTCCGATGTCGGCGCATCAGGAACCGCCCATAAAGAAACAATTACACTCGGCACTCCTGCCGAAATCAAAGCGCGCGACAAGCCAATTACTCCATCCCCGGTAATTCTGCCTTCTCCAGTGTTGCAGGCACTCAAAACGACTAAGCTTGCTTGCAGTTTCATGTCGAAAATCTCTTCTGCGGTCAATAAGCCGTCATCGCTACCAGAAGGAGCCATCGCGATCGCACTTCCCAATCCACGCACATCATCCAGCAATCCATGCGTTGCCAGGTGAATAATCGATGCTTGGGGCATTTTTTGGACGATCGCAGATTTTGTCCCTTGTGCGCCCGTGATGGCTTGGGTTTTGAGCAGAGGGGCGATCGCTCTAGCTTCAGCTTCAGCCCCAGGTAGAGGAGACAATCGCTGTTTGGGAGCTCCCGGATAGGAAGACACACTAGGCATGGTGGGATTGCCCAAGACTAGAGCCGGGCCACTGTGGGATTGCTTCTGTGCTAGCTTCTGCCGTTGTTGTCGAGTCAAATCCAACACTTGAATCGAAGGGGCGGTGAGAATCGTGTGTTTTTCGATTAAGTAAGTACCGTTGGCATCTTGGAGGGCGGGAAAAGGCACCTGGAAAAGCGATCGTTGAGGAATGAAAATGACGCGGGCATTGGGGTCTTTGGGTAGGAGGCTGGCAATGGGCTCGATCAGCAGTTGATGCAGTGTCGGTAAGTGGGGTTGGGGTTGGGTAGAGCCAAGACTGCTGCGACTGCGAACAGCCAGGAATTCTTGATTGCCAATAATTAAGCTGGCTAGAGAGGCGTTGTGTTTTTGCCAAAGGGGTTTGAGGTCAACTTCGCGGAACGTGATTTCGCCCGTCGGTTGAATTACCCAGATGTAGAGTGCGGATTCTCGCCCTACTTCTTTGCCCTCAATCTGAAAGTCCTCGTAGATGATGGAATACTGCACCAAAGTGGCATTCTGTGCTTTGGCGATTTGTTGGATTTGATCCTGGGTGGGAGCAGGGGCGATGACCGAACTGGCATCACCAGTTGATAAGCGCTCTGTCAGGAGATCGACAAAGGCACGAGCACGTCCCCGTTCCGCAATTTCTAAAGCTCCATTCGGGTTATTTTGAGCCACCCGGACTCGTTGTAAAGTCCGATAGGTGCGAGCTTGTCTTTCAAAGATGGATACTTTATGCGCGTCGTTGGAGCCGAGCATTTGACGCATCGATTCCCAAACTTGAATGGCATTGACGAGCATTTTTTCAGATTCTGTTGGGTTGCCAGCTTTTAAGAACGCTTCTGCGAGCTTGTTGAGTGCCACACCTTCATCTTGGCGGTTGTTAATTTCGCGGAAGATGCTTAAACTCTGCTGTGCATACTCAATGGCTTTAGCATAGTTGCCCAGAGACAGGTAAGCACCTCCCAAATTCCCCAGTGCATTCCCTTCCCCAAGGCGGTCTTTAATTTCGCGGAAGATGGCTAAACTCTGCTGTGTGTACTCAATGGTTTTGGTATAGTTGCCCAGAGACTGGTAAACACTTCCCAAATTCGCCAGTGCCGCACCTTCCTGTTTGCGGTCCTTAATTTCGCGGAAGATGGTTAAACTCTGCTGTGCATACTCAAGAGCTTTAGCATCGTTGCCTAACAAGCGGTAAACGATTCCCAAATTCCCCAGCGCCGCACCTTCCCCAAGGCGGTTTTTAACTTCGCGGGCGATGGCTAAACTCTGCTCTGTATACTCAATGACTTTGGCATAGTTGCCCAGATACCGATAAGCGTTTCCCAAATTCACCAGGGCATTCCCTTCCCCTTCGCGGTTTTTAATTTCGCGGGCAATCGCTAAACTCTGCTCTGTATACTCAATGGCTTGAGCATAGTTGCCCAGAGAGTAGTAAGCGACTCCCAAACTCCTCAGTGTTGAATCTTCCTCTTTGCGGTCTTTAATGGAGCGGGTGATGACTAAATATTGATGTAAATACTCAATGACTTTAGTATGGTTGCCCAGAGACTGATAACCGTTTCCCAAATTCGCCCGTGCATTCCCTTCCCCAAGGCGGTCTTTAATTTCGCGGGCGATGGCTAAATATTGCTGTGTATACTCAATGGCTTTGGCCGAGTTGCCCAGAGACTGGTAAGCATCTCTCAAAATGCTCAGTGCCTTGCCTTCTCCGTAGCGGTCTTTAATTTCGCGGGCGATGGCTAAATATTGCTGTGCATACTCAATGGCTTTTGCCGAGTTGCCCAGAGACTGGTAAGCGACTCCCAAATTGCCCAGTGCCCTACCCTCTGTCTTGCGGTCTTTTCTTTCGCGTGCGATGACTAAAGTCTGCTGTGTATACTCAATGCCTTTGGCCGAGTTGCCCAGAGAGATGTAGGAGTTTCCCAAATTGCCCAGTGCCCTACCCTCGCTCTGGCGGTCTTTTATTTCGCGGGCGATGGCTAAATGTTGCTGTGAATACTCAATGGCTTTGGCCGAGTTGCCCAGAGAGTGGTAAGCGACTCCCAAATTGCCCAGTGCCCTACCCTCGCTCTGACGGTCTTTTCTTTCGCGGGCGATGGCTAAACTCTGCTGTGAATACTCAATGGCTTGGGCATAGTTACCAAGAGAGTCGTAAGCATCTCCCAAAATACGCAGTGCTACACCTTCCCCAAGACGGTCTTTAATTTCGCGGGCAATGGCTAACTTCTGCTGTGCATACTCAATCGCTTTGGCATAGTTGCTCCGAGAGTGGTAAGCATCTCCCAAAATACGCAGTGCTACACCTTCCCCAAGACGGTCTTTAATTTCGCGGGCGATGGCTAACTTCTGCTGTGCATACTCAATCGCTTTGACCGAGTTGCCCAGAGAGTGGTAAACACTTCCCAAATTGCCCAGTGCCAAACCTTCACTTTGGCGGTCTTTGCTTTCGCGGGCGATGGCTAAATGTTGCTGTGAATACTCAATGGCTTTGGCCGAGTTGCCCAGAGAGTGATAAACACCTGCCAAAGTGCCCAGTGCCCCACCTTCCCCTCGGCGGTCTTTAATTTCGCGGGCGATGGCTAAACTCTGCTGTGAATACTCAATAGCTTTGGTATAGTTGCCCAGAGAGTGATAAACACCTGCCAAAATGCCCAGTGCATTCCCTTCCCCTTGGCGGTTTTTGAGGGCGCGATAAATTTGCAGTGCCTGTTGCCAAGAATTCAGCGCTGCTGGGAATTGGCCGATCTGAAACTGTTGAAGCCCCTGCCGCAAGAGCCGATCGGCCTCTGCTTGACGAGCATCGGTAGTTTGAGCGATCGCTGGGAAGAGAGAGTCAGGAGTAGTTAATAGGGGAATAGTGGCAAGCAGAAACAGGGAAATGGAACCTAGGAAAACATTAGTGAGCCTAGAGTGGGTTGATTTGAGTCGCTTAAATGGGGAATACAGCATAGGATTCTAGAGTTGGAATTTAGAGAATTAGCCCGATCGCTCTTTCTGCTGTCGTCGTGCGATCGCCTCAATCTGCCACAGGCGATCGACCTTCATAGAAGTTTACTCTGCCTCCCCAATCTCGCCGCAGGGATGGGAACTCTAATCTGAATTAGACGACTATTTTAGCGATCGCCCGATCGGTTTGAATCAAACCATTATCCACTGGCATAGTCAAGTCCAAAATGAAAACCTGGGGTGTTTAGATCGTCTATATCCAGAGCCGTCTGCTCTAATGCTCGATTAATGTCCGCAGGACTTAAGTGGAGATTTGCAATGCTATGCTGTTAACCCATTTCGATTAGCTGTTGTCGTCAAAATGTGCTCAACTTGAGCTGGAGTTAAAGTCGGATTGGCATTCAAAACTAAAGCCGCTACACCCGCTACCTGTGGCGCTGCCATAGATGTGCCAGTTAGGGTGTCATAGGTTCTATAGGGAGTTGTAGAATAGATGTCTACTCCCGGAGCAACTACGTAATCCAAAGGTGTGGAACCCGCACGGTTTGAGGTGTCAGGCATCCTGCCGTTTATATCAATACTGCCCACGGCAATTCCCAAGCGATCGGCATTACGAGCTGGATGAGCTGGTTGGTCAACACCCAAATTTCCGGCTGCCATAACCACAACAGAGCCTTTGTTATTTGCATACTCAATTGCGTTATTTACTACGTTGGAAGGGACAAACTCATTTCCCAAGCTGAGGTTAATTACATTTGCTCCATTATCAGCAGCATAGCGGATTCCAGCAGCAATATTATTCCTATAGGCGTCACCAAAGGTGTCTATCACTCTGACAGGCATAATCTTGGCATTGTAGGCAACTCCTGTGATGCCAAAATCATTTCGTTCCGCGGCGATCAAACCTGCTACGTGAGTCCCGTGACCATTATCCAGATCCATTGGGTTGTTGTCGTTAACCACAAAATCCCAGCCCCGAATATCATCAATATATCCGTTGCGATCGTCATCAATGCCATTTTCCGCAATTTCACCAGCGTTCTGCCAAATATTACTATCCAAGTCGGGATGGGTGTAGTCAACACCACTATCGATGACAGCTACAACAATCCCATTTCCTGTAATGTTCTGCTCCCAAACTTCCGGTGTATTTATGACATCTAGCGCCAAATTATTCCCGCCAGAATCGGGAAGAGCAGGGAAAGGAGTTGAGCGGTTTAAGCTGCTGGAAACTGCTGCATTTGCATTCACTACACCGTAGCCGTAATTACTATTAAAATGGCCGCTAGGTGTGGCAATATTTAGTTCAGGAATAGAGGTGGCAGCAAGATTCAGGTTGTAATTAGTAGAGTTGCCTAAGAAGCTAGAGACTTGGACATAGTATGTTCCGGGAGCCAGATTGGGTACATTAATGACATCCGGGCTGGTGCCAATCTCAAGAGAGTAATCAATAGTTTCCCCAAAATCAACTACACCGTTGCCGTTTCTATCTTGAATTAGCTTTACGTCAGCATCCGCTCTCAAACCGTCGAGACGCAGGTTAAAATTGCTCTTAGTGTTGATATCGAATCGGTAAAAATCGTTGGAAGCGTCTATGCCCACGAAATCAGTTAAGTTGATGCTACCATTCTCAACACCAACAACATTACGAGCTGTCAAAAGAGAGTTATCTGAATCGGAAAAATTCAACTCAGAAGCAGATATCGTTCCTGTTAGTGGATCTGTGTTTACATTTGCCGATTCTGACTGCGGTTTGAGTTGAGAATCGGCGACATCGCCAATAACTCGATCGCCCGCAGAGACACTGAGGCCCTCGCCTGCATTAGCTACAATAAAATCTGCGATCTGTGTCTGTTGGTCGATGCTGGATGCTGTGAGATTAGTCAAGCTAGATTCAGGACTGTAACCAGAAGCATTCAGTGGAGCGATCGCTCGGTTGAGCAAGTCGTTGTTAACCGGAACTGTTGATTGGGCGAGATCGTTTGGCTGTTGATTGAAATAAAGGCGATCGCTAGGAGTGGTTGTGATGTCTAACATAATTTAAGAACCCACATATTTCGATTCATTCGTTAGTTAAATCTTAACCAGCCCAAATGGAAAAAGCATTCGTTCTATCCACAGAGTTGATTAAGTATGAGGTGCAAAATAGATTGCGGGAAAGTGCAAAGTATGTGAAGATGGAGAGTAGATGGTTCACTTCCATCTGTTTTGAGATTGAGAAGATAACTCGGCGGTTGAAACCGCGTCTACACAAACAAAGTCGGCCTGCGCCGACTAAAGAATAAAGATCGTTTCCGATTGCATCGGAATTATTAGTATCCGAAAAGGAGACGGCAGTGCCGTTTCCCTACGCAGACAAAACCTGAAGTTTTCAGGAGCCATTTATGAGGAATTTCTTCTTCTTTACGAAGCTGTGAAAAGTGATTAAAATCCCTGAGCTGAGATAATACTACCTTGAATATCAGCCACTCTTACATCTTCCACAAAGCCTACTATCTCGCCGGAATTCCTCACTTTAATTAGAGTGCCTTGACTCTGTATCGGTTGAGTATCTAATGTACCGGGCGGGGTCAATAGGTTAAAAATTTCTGGTGCATCAAAATCCAATAAAACTGTGATGTTTGTCACGTATTGCAAGTCTACATCGCTAGCATTCAAACCGCCTGCCAATCCAATTTGATCGACGCCCACTCTGAAACCTAGAATGAAATCCGCATTATTGACATCTGTAACTCCGGGTTCTGCTTGGATGACGTACAAGTTGCTGCCCCCGATTTTGATTGAATAATTATCATCCAAACCTGCTAAAAAATCCTGACCCAAACCTCCCACCAGAGTGTCATTTCCGCTACCGCTGATTAACAAATCATTGCCTCTACCGCCCAAGAGAATATCGTTTCCCGCACCACCCATCACAAAATCTGCATCTTGACCGCCGCTGAGAGAGTCATTTCCCTGATCTCCAGACAGGAAGTCTTTACTTTTTCCTCCGAATAAAGAATCGTTGCCCAACTCCCCGCTAATAAGATCTTCCCCTTCATTGCCAAATATCAAATCATTAGCTGTTGAGCCGGTGACTACATCGTCACCTCCGAGCATCCAAGCTCCCAAAGGAAAATTAGTTGCATCTGCGATCGACAAAGTAACAAATTCGGATGTATTGTCGCCAATTAATTGTCGAAGTTGTGACGGATCGGGTTGTAAAGCCATAAAAAAATCCTCTTAACACTTGACTTAAATCTTAAGCAACCCAGATGGAAAAATCATTCGTTCTACCCACAGAGTTGATGAAGTATGAGGTGCAAAATAGATTGCGGGAAAGTGCAAAGTAGGTGAATATGTAGAGTAGACGGAACAAGGACGATCGATTGCCTGTGGCAAATCGATCGTCCTTGTGTGGCTTACATCTCACGTCTAAAGACGCTGATATTTCCGCTTTCTGTTTACTTTGCTTTGTTGTAAGGGCGCTGCATTGGGAAGTCATTCAACCTGTGAGGGGGCTGCATTGGGAAGTCATTCAACCTGTGAGGGGGCTGCATTGGGAAGTCATTCAACCTGTGAGGGGGCTGCATTGGGAAGCCATTCCACCTGTAAGGAGGCTGCATTGGGAAGTCATTCCACCTGTAAGGAGGCTGCATTGGGAAGTCATTCAGCTTGTCAGGAGGCTCCTTTTGACACATATCATTATCAATGGAGCCAATAATGTTCCCACTGAGATTATCGTTGCGTGTTATGCTTTGAGTTCGGCGGTCAATTCTGGCGGTAAAAGTACCAGATTCAATGATGGTATTACCGCGTTTTATTTCATATGAGAAGTCATTATTGCCAGGTTTTACAGCTAAATGACTACTCTTGTGTTCGCTATCAAAATACACTTTAAACCCTTCGGAAATGCGAGATTTATCATATTCGCGATCGGTATAAGGATAAGGGTTTTTGTCAATACCAGAGGTGACATTTCGGATAATAACGCGCAAACCTGGAGCGGGTAGCGTAGTGTGTGAAATGAAGGCTGCTTTCCCGAAGACTTGCTGTTCGTGGGTACGACTGCGACTCGCCGAATTAGGGACGTACAACTGACCAATACACTTGCCTGAGTTTACTGAGTAAGTTGTGGTAACTAATAAAGTAGTAATCGCACCGACATTGAATTCTTCAGATTCTTGAAATTGCAATCCGGTTTGAAGGGCCGGCAATTGGGATTGTGCATTGGTAATATTAGACAGTATTGGCACGCTTAACAGTGAAATTCCAATGACTTTAGAAACTAATTTTGCTTTGCTTATTAGGATTGATTTTTGTGGTCTCATTAGTTTTGCCTCACAAAGATATGCAATGAACAGCAACTTTTAGCAAGCAGATAACTAATTTGATAAGTTCTGGGTGTTGCTGATTTATAATTCGAGTTCTTCTCGCTCTAAATCTTAGGCAAACCAGATGGAAAATTCATTCGTTCTACCCGCAGATATCATGAAGAGATGGGTGCAATGGTGATTGCGGGAAAGTGCAACGGATCGGGACTTATGCACGTAATATGTAGGATGCGGAGTGCCAGCCCTGTCAAGGTGTGAGGTGTGAGGTGTGAGGTGTGAGGTGTGAGGTGTGAGGTGAGGTGTAGTGTTTGAGACTCTTTTTCACCACCTTGACAGGGCTAGGCGCTCCGATTACTCTGCCTCCCCAATCAGAGTAAATGCCGCCCAATTTCGCGGCTGGGGATGAGTTTTCATCGTAGTTAACATTGCTTGCCGCAATGCCTGCGCTTTGTCGGGATTATTTTGCAAATTTTGATAAAACGACTGCATCAATTCCGATGTCGGCGCATCGGGCACTGCCCATAAAGAAACAATCACACTCGGCACTCCTGCCGAAATCAAAGCGCGCGACAAGCCAATTACTCCATCCCCGGTAATTCTGCCTTCTCCAGTGTTGCAGGCACTCAAAACTACTAAGCTTGCTTGCAGTTTCATGTCGAAAATCTCTTCTGCGGTCAATAAGCCGTCATCGCTACCAGAGGGAGTCAGGGCGATCGCACTTCCCAATCCGCGCACATCATCCAGCAATCCATGCGTTGCGAGGTGAATAATTGATGCCTGGGGCATTTTTTGGACGATCGCAGCTTTTGTCCCTTGTGGGCCTGTGATGGCTTGAGTATTGAGCAGAGGGGCGATCGCTCTAGCTTCAGCTTCAGCCCCTGGTAGAGGAGACAATTGCTGTTTGGGCTCTCCCAGAGAGAGAGACACACTCGGCATGGTGGGATTGCCCAATACTAGAGCCCTGCCGCTGTTAGCTGGCTTCTGTGCTAACTTCTGTCGTTGCTGTCGGGTTAAATCCAATACTTGAATCGAGGGGGCGGTGAGAATCGTGTGTTTTTCGATTAAGTAAGTGCCGCTGGCATCTTGCAGGGCGGGGAAGGGCACCTGGAAAAGCGATCGTTGAGGAATGAAAATGACGCGGGCATTGGGATCTTTTGGTAGCAGGCTGGCAATTGGGTCAATCAGCAGTTGATGCAGTGTCGGTAAGTTGGGTTGGGGTTGGGTGGAGCCAAAACTGCTGCGACTGCGGACGGCGAGGAATTCTTGATTGCCAACGATTAAGTTGTCTAGAGAGGCGTTGTGTTTTTGCCAGAGGGGTTTAAGGTCTACCTCGCGGAAGGTAATTTCACCCGTGGGTTGAATCACCCAGATGTAGAGCGCGGATTCTCGCGTTTCTTGTTTGCCCTGAATCTGGAAGCCCTCGTAGATGATGGAATACTGCACCAAAGTGGCGTTCTGTGCTTTGGCGATTTGACGGATTTGATCCTGGTTGGGAGAAGTGTTTATAACCGGATTGGTAGAACCTGATGATAAGCGTAGTGTGAGTAGATCGACAAAGGCACGAGCACGTCCCCGTTCGGCAATTTCTAACGCGCCATTCGGGTTATTCTGAGCCACCCGAACTTGTTGTAAAGTCCGATAGGTATTAGCTTGTCTTTCAAAGATGGATACTTTATTCGCGTCGTTGGAGCCGAGCATTTGACGCATCGATTCCCAAACTTGAATCCCATTCACGAGCATTTTTTCAGCTTCTGTGGGGTTGCCAGCCTTTAAGAACGCTGCTCCGAGGTTGTTGAGCGCCTGACCCTCCTGTTGGCGATCCTTAATTTCGCGGAAGATGGCTAAACTCTGCTGTGCATAATCAATAGCTTTGGCGTAGTTGCCCAGATAGTTGTAAGCGATTCCCAAATTCCCCAGTGCAGTCCCTTCCCCTTTTCGGTCTTTAATTTCGCTGGCGATGGCTAAATATTGGTGTAAATACTCAATGGTTTGAGCATAGTTGCCCCCAGACAGGTAAGCATTTCCCAAACTAATCAGTGCTGCACCTTCACTTTGGCGATTTTTAATTTCGCGGAAGATGGCTAAACTCTGTTGTGCATACTCAATGGCTTTAGCATAGTTGCCTAGCACGCGGTAAGCGATTCCCAAATTCCCCAGTGCAGCACCTTCATTTTGGCGGTTTTTAATTTCGCGGGCGATGGCTAAACTTTGCTGTGCATACTCAATGGCTTTGGCATTGTCGCCCAGAAACTCGTAAGCGATTCCCAAATTCGACAGTGCTGCAGCTTCCTCGTCGCGGTCCTTAAGTTCGCGGGCGATAGCTAAACTCTGCTGTGAATACTCAATCGCTTTAGCATAGTTGCCTAGCAAGCGGTAAGCCATTCCCAAATTCCCGAGTACCGTACCTTCGCGGGCGATCACTAAACTCTGCTGTAAATACTCAATCGCTTTGGCATTGTCGCCCAGATTTAGGTAAGTGGCTCCCAAATTCCTCAGTGCTCTACCTTCCCCGTCGCGGTCTTTAATTTCGCGGGCGATGGCTAAACTCTGTGAATACTCAATGACTTTGGCATTCTCGCCCACAGAGCGGTAAGTAGCTCCCAAAGTGCCCAGTGTCTTACCTTCCACGTCGCGGTCTTTAATTCTGTAGGCGATGAATGCACTTTGCTGTATATACTGAATCGATTTGGCATAGTCGCCTAGAGAGCCGTAAACGGCTCCCAAATTGCCCAGTGCATTCCATTCCCCTTGGCGGTCTCTAATTTCGCGGGCGATGGCTAAATATTGCTGTGAATACTCAATGGCTTTCGCATAGTCGCCCAGATTTCGGTAAGCGACTCCCAAATTGCCCAGTGCCTTACCTTCCCCTTGGCGGTCTTTAAGTTCGCGGGCGATGGCTAAATATTGCTGTGTATACTCAATAGATTTGGCCGAGTTGCCCAGAGATCCGTAAGCGGCTCCCAAATTTCCCAGTGCTATACCTTCCTTAAGGCGGTTTTTGATGGCGCGATAAATTTGCAGTGCCTGTTGCCAGGAATTCAGCGCTGCTCTTAATTGGCTAGTCTGAATTTGTTGAATCCCCTGCTGAAACAGCCGATCGCCCTCTACTTCACGAGCATCAGTAGTTTGAGCACTAACCGGAAGTGGTGAGTGCACGGGAATATAAAAAGCAACAGACAAAACGCAAAAAGCTAGGGGAAACAGGAAGCCCGATCGCACTTTACGATCGCTGGATTTAAGCAGTTTTAGCGAGAAAGATTTCATAGGATTTAGTCTTTGGATTGCGAAGGTTAGCGCTGTCCTTGGCGCTGTTGTTCGATCGCCCTAATTTGCCGCAATCGATCGCTCCAATCTTTCAAAGGTTCGGCTTCCGAACTAGCGAGAGCATCTAGCAATTCCAGCACAGCCGCTTGATTTTGAGAAGTCTCAGAGGCTTTGCGCGCTTCGGCGAGCGCGTCATACCACAGCCCAGACTCCGCATACAGGTCGATCCGCTGTTGGGGAGTTTGCGCCGCTGCAAGTTGAGTCTGCAACGACGGCGCAGGCCCAACGACTTGGATTTCTGCCGCCGCCACCACATTGCTCGAAGGATCATCCGGATCGCACACCAACACCACTTGCCACTGATAGGATTGCCCGATCGACAGTTGGGGCAGATTTGAGGGCAAAGCAACCGACATTATTCCTGGCTGACTCTGCATCTCGGTTCTGTAGAGCAGTTGTCCCGTGCGAGTAAACAGCCTCAATTGCAGCGGACGAGGAGGGCTATCGGGTACAAACCAGGTAAAGGTCGGATGCCCAGAAATCGTCTCTCCCACATGGCTAAACGGCACTAAGGCAGTCAATCTCGCCGATGAATTACCTTCACAACCGCCGCTGCGAGTGGTATTTGTCCCCGTTTCTTTCGGTTTAGAAGGGTTTTGAGGAGGAGTGTATTTTGCCAGCGCTACAGGAGCGATCCAGAACGAAACACTCAGCATTAAACTCGCAATGCCCGCAGAGTAAACGGTTCGACGCTTCCACTCGTGAGTCATCATCGCAATCCCCTAACTATTTCTACAGTAATCAACAATACACAAACACAATAGAGGACTGCCCGCAAGCCTCGTTTGCGGGAAGGTGCAAAGATATTGGGAATCGGGCATGGGGCATGGGGCATGGGGCATGGGGCATTGGGAATAGTCCTGGACTATTGGTGACAACTTAAGCCTGAAACCCTATGTATCTCTCGCTGGTAGCTGAGCCTCGATCCCCCTCTAAATCCCCCTTAATAAGGGGAGTAGGGGTTGACTTTGACCAAGTTCTTGTCCCACCCTTAGTAGGGGCGGTGCCCCCGTGCCCGCCCTTGGCTAGGGGGGATCGAACCCTAACCATCTTGACGGTTGATATAACAAGCGTGAGCCACACCGATCACCAGAACCACCGCCGTTTTGCTGACCAGGTTAACTCGCACACTGTCCCCTTCGGTTGATTCGGATAGCGCCGAAATGCTCCGCCTAACTGTTTGGCTAAGTTCTTTGCAAGCTGGGTTCCTAATCCTGAAGGTTGAAGTTTAGGGTTTGGATCTTCGGTTATTTCCCTGTCTCGATCCATTTCAGCCAAGCTAAGCGTTTCTGACTGAGACGGTTTCCCCCTACCATTATCCGCCACCCGAATCACCTGCCGATCGCCTTCTTGAGTGCAAATTACGGTCAAGCGAGTGGCTTCGATCGCGTGTTTCCCCACATTGCAGAGCGCTTCTTCCAGAAAGCGGCAGAGTGCTCGCTTGTGTTCCAACCGCAGATGCGAGGTGTTCAAGGGATCGAACTGCACAATTTTGAATTTGATCGTTTTGAGGTGAGGCAGTTCTTGTTCGAGCGTGTTGGAATAGACTTTGTAGAGCAATTCATGCAATGGAGCCTGCAGGGCCAATTCGATCGCACTTCCCATGCGGAGATGCGGTTCATCTGCGATCGCTTCTCGTTGCACTGAGCCGTAAACTGCCCGTAATTCTTGACTCAGGCGTTGCAACTCCGGTAGAAATGGCGGCGGTGTTGCTTCTTCCTGAGCGCTTCTCAAAATCCCCACCAATGTTTGTAACGGCCCACTATGAATTGCATTAAAAGTCTGCTCGATCGCAAACTGACGTTCCTCCAACCGCAGTCGTAGTTCCTGTTCGTGGCGATAACATAACGCTGCCATCAAGCCAGCCCCATTCAACACCAACACCAACAACACAGGTACGATCGGCACCCACCACCCCATAATAATTAGCCCGTAACATATCCCGATCGAGCTGACACTGGCGACTAAGAGCCCGAACAAAATTTTCCAGGGCGATCGCAAAAACCGTCCCAGACTTATCCCCAAAAGTCCCCATGCCACAATCCAGAGATATTCCCATACGTGTGCCCAAACCCGAAGCAACGATCGCCCATCGAGCACCGCACTAACGATCTGACTGGTGGCGTGTGCCTGCATTTCCACTCCGTAAATCTGTCCAGGATTGAGGCCTGCGATCGCACCTGAACTTGCCTGATCCTTCGCGCTAAAAGACATCATCCCAATCACCACAATTTTGCCTCGAATCCAATCCGGGTTGACCTGTCCCGATTTGATTTGCGAGAGAGAAAGCACGCGAAACGGCATTGTCCCGCTGCGAACATTCAGCAAAATTTGGTTGCCGCCAGCATCCGCCCCCACATATCCGCCAGAGTTTGACTGCACTCTGGTCAATTCTATGCTGCCAAAGCGCTTGGCGTCTGGGTCGCGAATTCCATTACCAAACTCAATTCCTCGGGCTGCTAAATAGCGTTCTGCCAGCCGGATCGCGAACGAAAAACGGTATTCCTGCTGGGAATTGTGAGCGCCCAATAAACTGCGGCGCTGGTAGCCATCAGCATCGAGAACGGCATCTGCAAAGCCAACCTGTTCCGATGGCAGCGCGGGCGGAGGTGCGACGGTAAAGCCACTGCGATCGGGCAGGGCAATCTCCACTCCGATCGTATTCTTGCTGCTGCGAAACACCGATGTTAGTTCAGCATTACCCGGCTCAACCGGAATATCGCGGACAATATCCAGCCCGATCGCAGTCGGTTGATAGGCCTGCAAGCGTTTAAGCAAATCGGCAAGATCGCGATCGGGAATCGGATAAGTTCTAGCGCGTTGAATATCCTCCTCAGTGATGCCGACAATTACAATCCTTTCATCGATTGGCTCAGGGGGACGCAGCCGCAGAAATCGATCGAACGTCACCAACTCCAAAAACTGAAGCGCACCCGTCAATCGAGCGATCGTCACAGCGACAATCACCATCATCCCTGGAAGCGCTCCTCGTCCCCAAGTCGTGACGCCCGCTTTCACTGCTTGCCATCGATCGGGCTTCATAATAATGTCCGGTTGAATAGTTATCATACTTTTGTACGACTGTTTGGTCGATGCCCGATGCCCGATGCCCGATGCCCGATGCCCGATGCCCCTACAGGATTTATAAGTAATTAACCAGACTTGATATCACTAATCAATCAATCCTTCTTCCCTAGCTCGCACTTCCGTTTGAATCCGCAGATTCTTATCATCATCAGGATACACCTCTAGCACATCTCGAATCTTAGTCCAGTAATACTGCACAGTGCGTTCAGAAACATTCATCCGTTTGGCGATCGCAGTATCCTGTAAGCTCTCGTGAAAAGCAAATTGCAACACTTGCATCCAGGCGGGTTTGAGTTGCAGCCCATTGCGGATCTCTCTGGGTGTATAAATCCGCTCGTGCAGCGCCCAATCAACCATTGCCAGCAAGTCTTTCATCGGCTGGCTCTTATCGACAACTGTGAAGCCGCCCATGTGATTGTCGATCGACGGTTTCAGCCAAACTAAAGTCCGAACATGGGCACTCTGCACCACAATATTCAGAGTCGGATACTGCTCCATCAACGTTTTGAGGAGTTGAAGCCCTGAATTCGCTTGCGCTATTTCGCCGGTCGTCTCTGGCATCACCAGATCCACAATCACCAAATCCGGGGTAGTCTG
The DNA here is from genome assembly GCF_036702475.1 of Microcoleus sp. D2_18a_B4. NCBI lineage: Bacteria > Bacillati > Cyanobacteriota > Cyanophyceae > Oscillatoriales > Microcoleaceae > Microcoleus > Microcoleus sp. D2_18a_B4. The sequence continues at coordinate 23,934 of NZ_JAUBTL010000011.1, read as the reverse complement.
CGCTATTTGCTCAAGGGCTGCCTGAGCCGTCGGAGCCGTCAGAATGTCTGCCTCTGGATATTCTTGCTTCAGAATGTTAAGCGTGCCACCTAACACCATCGCATGGTCATCCACAAGTAAAAATGTTCGTTTCTCCGGTTGAGCTAGAGTTTTGGGCATAGTGCATAAAATAAAAATAGTAAGGGATGCCGGAAAATCAGCGTCTTTAGTTTAGGTAATCCGTCATCTTCTTACAATAGAGGAATTACCGGGTTTCCGTCCTGCATCTGTCCGCCAACTGTGGTTGTGGAGGTCGGCAACGAGAATTGCGCTAAAGCGCAGTTCTGATGATTGTCTTGCAAAATCCGCACTTCATCGGAATTATTCATCTCTCTCTTCTCGAACTCTGCGTTCTCTGCGTCCTCTGTGGTTAAATCATTCCCATGCCACCGGAAACGATATTACGCACAGATAACTCAATCTGAGATTTGATTATATTTCTATTATAATCCTGGTATCCTAGTAAGAATAAGGAGAATTTCATGCCAGCCGAAGGTTCGTATCAAGCCAGTACGTTCAATCTGGAATTGGAGGGAGAAATTCAGCGGTTAAAAGCTCAAGTTCTCCTCAGTTGGGAAAAGGAAGCGCGCACTTTAAAGTGGTTCGGTTTAGCCGACGGGATGAAAGTTTTGGAAGCGGGTAGCGGGCCGGGATTTTTTACCGAAAAACTGTTAGAATTGCTGCCAAACAGTTCGATAACAGCGGTAGAAATTGACCCGGTACTGCACGAAAAAGCAGTAGCATATTTGCAGGACAAAGGGGGGGATCGAGTAGAGCGCATCCAAGCATCGGTTGCGGATACGGGTTTGCCGGCTAACACTTTCGATTTTGCGATCGCCCGTTTGCTGTTCGTTCACCTCCCAGATCCCGTCGCAGCAGCTAGAGAAATATTCCGCATCTTGAAACCCGGCGGCAAACTGGTGATTATCGATAGCGATGCGGATCTGTTTTGGCTGACAAATCCACCTTGGTCAGTCGAGATTGTCAGGGAGAAATTCAAGCAGGTGATAGCATCGCGGGGCGGCAATTTATGCGTCGGGCGCAATCTGTGCCGCATTCTCAAAGAAGCTGGGTTTGTTAGCGTTGATTTAGAAGCGGTTGTCAGCCACAGCGATATCATGGGAATTGAGGCGTTTCAACCTTTGCTTGACTCCGGCCCCATTTTGCAGATGGTCAAACAGGGGTTGATTTCAGAGTCGGAAATAGAAAGCTATCTGGTTTCGCGGGATGAGTTTGTAGCTGCGGGCGATCGATTAATGATGAGTTTTTGGTTGATGGCTTGCGGGGAAAAAAATCCATAAATTTAAGACCAATTTTTCACAAAACATTGATGTTCTGCCGCAGCAAAAACTCTAGCACTCTCGCTAAATTCCCAGCTAACAAAGCAAACTTATCTACCAGTAAAACACTAAAAACTTCACACCATAAATTCTGCCCTCGCTATTAGGTTAAAGCTGCACCTATAGCTCTAGAATCGTATCATATCAAATCGGCTAGTATCGTCGGGGGTAAAATCCAGTCAACCGTCAACAATCACGGACGGTGCAACCGGACTCTATCTAATTCATCTGCGTTAATCTGTGTTTATATGCCCTCATCTGCGGTGAAAAAAATAGAAATTTCTAACCGCCGATGACAATGGATTGACGCAGATTCACGCAGATGAAGAAAAGAGAGATAAGAATAATTCCGATCCTAACAGATTTAATATCAAAGTTATAAATTTTCATATTAGCGCTCGCTTTTTTAAAGCTTTCATGTTCTTCGCCCAGTGTCATAAACTCGATCCACCCATCAAGATAAGTTATCCGCAAACCCGGAGAGTCGGCCATCAAAGATTCCATCGCCTCAAATTGCTCCCAACTATAGTAACCAGGGAGAATCAATCGCTGTTCTGCAAGCGTACCTATTTCTTCTAAAATTTTTGCCGTCATAGGTATCACCATCCTATTTGAATATTACTAGCCCCTACCTAGTCAAAACCAGGCAGGGGCATTCACTCACATTCTAGCTTAATGAACTAGCTCGATCGCCCTTTTAGTCAACGCCTCAGCAGTCAACCCATTAAACGCCATCAACTGACCAGCACTAGCAGTAGTTTCCCCCCGCTTCCAAGCGAAAGTATCCCGCTTGCAATTGCTCCGTAGCATCACAGGTTCCAACATCCCAGAAGCACCGCCTGTCACGCCAATCAAGGCATCTCCGCCAAACAATTCGGCAAATTTCTCATCGCTCAAAAAGCCGCCGTCAGCTTCCGAACAAGTATCCCAAGCAACATCGCTAGCACGATACAAACGCCGGGGATTCACAACAGAAACAATCCGCACTCCAATCCCTTCTGTTTCCAAAAATGCCGCCGCTTCAAATACTGGCATTAAAGTCATGTCGCCGACAACTGCAAACACAACTTTCTTGCTCCCCCCTTGATTGTGGGGAGCTTGGGGAGAATCGACTTCGTGCAGCACTATTGCACCGTCTTGCAAACCTTGGCGAGTCTGTTCCAAAGTAGTGCGAATTGGCAGTGGCGACTTGCTTGCAGTAATCACAACTCCCTTATTTTTAGCACTCAAAGCCCACTCATAACAAGCTTGAATGCTGTTAGCATCCGGTGGAAACAAAGGAAACACATTTCCGTTCCGCATCATCGCCGCAAAATAAGCCTCAATTTCCGGCCGCTGGTGCGTCCAACCGTTGCGGCCTTGTTCCAATGCACCCGCTGTAAATAAGGTGACAGTTGCCGGAGTTGGACGGCGCAATTCTGCCATTGCTTGGGTTACAGTTTGCCAAATTGGTAAACCGTTGATGGCAAAAGATTCGTAGGAACACCACAAACTCCGCGCTCCAAATAGCGATAAACCTACGGCTAAACCCGCGCAAGCATCTTCGCTCAAAGGTTCGTAAACTTGACCGTTGGGCGATTGATTGTACAGGTCATCTGTCGTCGGGTGAATAATCTTAAGAGCTTGGTTGATATTGGCAATTGCCGATGCTTCGTTGCCGTCAGCATTAGTCACAACAAAAGTACGATCGCACTCGCCGACTTTCCCTACCAAAACCCCCATTGCTGTTGTCGAAATCTTCGGTTCTCCCCCAACTGCAAATTCTTCTAAAGGCAATTCGCCTAAATCTGCCAGCGGCAATGTAAACTCAGTAACAACTGTTTTCGCCGCCGGTCCGCCGCCCGCACGCTCGCAATTTGTCCGCACCAACTCCCAAGCAGCAGCAGTTAAAGCGCGCTCTTTTAAAGCACTGATAATGTGCGGAGCATCCAGCGTATCTTTCGGATAAAGGTTGTGAGATTTTGCTCCGCGCGCGTGGACGCCGGCACCTTTTAACTGTTTGATAATAAACGCAGTTAATTTGCCGCCGAGAGCAGATTTTGCCGCTTTGTCAACTCCTTGTAAAACAGCTTTGGTAAATGCCAGGCGCTGTTCGAGCGAAAAAGCAGTGCTGTCAACATAATCTTCCGGTTGATTTTTATCGTCAAATTCCTTAGCATCAACTAAGATAACTTCTTCAAAACCGTTGCCTTGCCAATAAGCAATCATTTCAGCATTAGTTTTAGTCGAAACCATGCTGTGATGTTCCTGAGAATATCCGTTCCAAACCAACACAGGCAAAAAGTTAGTAGCTTTGGGATAAGCAGTGTGGAAATGCGCCATGCTGCTCATCGGATAAGGTTCGCCCATGCCGCCGTCGCCCATTGTGAAAGCAAACAGTTTGTCGGGGTGCAAAAGTGCTCCAGCCATTGCGAAATGCTGCCCTTGTCCGAGGGGGCCGGCCGGTGCTAAAAGGCCGGGAATGAAACCGGAAAGATGTCCTAATAAACCGTCTTTTTCTCGGAATTTATCGCGCACTTGCTGCACGTTGAAAATTCCCATATCCTCTAAAGATCGATCGAGAAACATGGCGCTGTAAAAGCCGGGGGCGTGATGGCCGACTTCGGTGACAATGTTCTTGTGTCCGAGCATCACCAAAGCGGCATAAGCCTCAGCTTGGCTAGCAAAACCCCCCGGATGTCCCGATGCCTTGCTGGCGGTGACTTGCAGTGTCAGGTACCGCAGGGCGTCTGCTCCCAGCATCGTTTGAAAGACGGCGACGGGATCGGCAGGATCGGCGATCGACTTGCTCCCCTCGGCGATCGCAGGTGTTTTCCCATAAGTATCAAAACCAGGGACTGTTTCAGAAAAATATTGAATGCCTTCGCAAAAAGCGGGCGTTGTTGACTTTGCCTGCGGGGTAGTTGCTGTCATGCTTGATACCTGAAAAATTTGAATTGGATTAATGTAAGAGTAATTTTATAGCTTCCGTGTTCCAAAAAATCATGAGTTCTATTATGTCAGTGATAAATAAGTAAAATATCTCACTTTTTTAGCTAATAAGTAGTGGTCTGAGAACCCAGACTTATAAAAAAAAGCCGGGGTTCTGTGTTTACCCATTACTAATCCCTCTAAAATCTTAAATCGCCCATCTAAAATTGTTCCAGCCGTTCCCGGACATCGATATACAGCACAGTACCGCTTTCAGAAAGAGAAGGCACAGCCTTTTGATTCCGCAGCCAAACAAAAAAACTGCTAAGTGCAGGAGTCGGATCTTGATCGTGGCGCAGCGTGTAGATCAAACCTTCGCAAGGCCCATTAACGCGGCTAGTCGTGCAAATCGCTTTCTGGTTATTTACAATACCCACAGTCACATAATTTAGCTGTTTATTTCTGTTATAATTCTCAAGGCGCTGAGTCACTTGTTGGCAGCGAGTTAGAGGATCGTAGCCAGAACTCGAAAAGAAATTAGAATTCCAGCGAATCCAAGGTTCCCTGAACCCTTGTGGATTTTGATACACAGTCACCGGCTCGCCCGTGGAGGTATCGCACACAAATCCTCCATAACCCAGATGCGGTTGGTTTTGACCAGAGGCGCTGCTGATAGAAAGATTGCTGAGAATATCCAAGCCGTTACGCTTATTTTGTGATAGCAACTCCCTAAAAGCATCGATCGGGATTGCCGCGTTCAATCCCGTTTTTATCTCTTCAATCTGACCGTTCCACTGACTCCTAATTGTGCCAACAGTATCCCCCTGGCCGTGAATTCCTATTACCCTGCCATCAGCATCAAATACAGGCCCGCCGCTCATCCCGCGCCTGGTTACAGCTTGGTAGCGCAGACGATACCCTGATGAGGCGCTGCCCAAGCGAGAAGAGATGATACCAGTCGTAAACTCAAGTTTTCGTTCAACTCCCGAAATTGGCAGCGGATAGCCCGAAACGTAAATAGCAGAACCAACAACAGCACGTTCTGACTCGCCCAGTGGTGCTACTGGATACTGTTCTCGGCTCTGAAACTGTATCAAAGCCAAGTCTATATCCGTGTCATTTTTAGGTAGGCGCTGTATTCTAATCGCAGCATAATCCTTTTCCAAATGAGTGCGAATGCTGTATTTTTGAGCGAGGCTTGCCACCACATGATTAGCTGTCAGAACAGTGTAAATATTACCCTGTTTGGCAATAATTACTCCCGATCCACTAGCAAAAAAACCCAGCGTGTTGTTGACTTCCACAGTTGTCAATGTCGCTAGCTGGGCAATTTCTTCGGCTGTTTTGGCACAGGCAGCATATTGTTGGCTGACAACCGCCGTCACTGTTAATGCACCTGTCAAGATGATTGTCAGCGCGTCACACCGCAAACTCCACACATTCATCGATAACTCCCTAGATGAAACGAGGCGAACTGCAAATATATATAGCCTTTCTCAGTAACATGAGGTGCTCTCGCGGGCATAGGGCATAGGGCATAGGGCATAGAGCATAGGCCTCCGTGGGCATACCTCACCAAGATTGAGAACTGCTGTACTAATCGGAATTCCCCAACTAAATTTAACCATTTTTTCCAATACTTCCGCTGTTGGTTCACTTCCCTCTTCAAAAGCATAGACGCCAAAATTTGGACTCGATACTTGCCCCTACAGTTAATCCCAACCAAGAAACCTTTGGCATTAAAAATCGGGTCGCGACTCCTACCGATTTTAACCTCATTTGTATAGCCCAAGCTATAACCTTGAGGCAAAGATTTGGGTAGCAGCACCTAAACGAAGCCCGCGTCAATCGATTTTAGATTTTAGATTTGAGATTTTAGAGGCGACCCCACGGATAAATGCGGGGCCTTGAGGATTTTCGATTTTCGATTTTGGATTGACTCCACGGATAAATCACGTGGCGGGTACCATCAAGAAATTTGTGGTCAGCGAAACTCCCAACCTCAGCACCCGCAGGAAAGCCGACTACCAGCATTGCCTCGGACACCGCTCCGGGTTCAAGGCTGAATGGTGCTATTTTATACTCGATCGCGCTGCGAAACAGAACGATCGCCCGATCGGTATTGGCCAGCCACCTCAGAACTCCTAGCAGTGGGTGGAGGAGGCCGTCGTCGGTGACAAGTCCGATCGCCACAACGTGCAAGTTAGTCAGCACCGTATAGGTTTGGCCCGGCTGGCGGACGATCGTCCCAGAACCAGGAGATATTCTCGTCGGGATTTGTAGCGCTGTTTGACGCGCCAAATTTTCCACCTCAATCCTTGGAATTGGCGATCGGATGGAAAATTTGCCAATCTTTAAGGCTGTCCCGACGGCGGGGAAAAAGAAGGCTGTTGCGCCTCCTCATCCGTGTTTTCCCCTAGCTTTTCCCTGACATCAATGTAAGGAATTTTACTGGTTTCATCAAAAGACGGCATCCCAACATATCCTTGGCGCCAAGCCAACAAATTATACAAAGAGCCGATCGGGTCTTGGCCGGGTCTGAGGGTATAAATCAAATTTTGACACAGCCCATTGACTTGATTCGCCGTGCAGATGACGTTCTGGCCGTTCATCTGGCCCGCCGTAATGTACTTAAGCATTCGTTGGCGGCGATAGGTTTCGAGGCGTTGACTCACTAATTGACACCGAGTTGCCGGATCGTAGCCAGAACCGGAGAAATAATCGGAAGTCCACTCAATCCAAGGCTCTACGGCACCTTTAGGGTTTTTGTACACCGTCACCGGTGCGCCGGTCGAGGTACTGCACCAAAATCCACTTTCCCCCCGTGAGCCCCCACCGTAACTCGGTTGAGAAGCAACCGTCAGGCCGCTGAGGGCGCAAGCTGTTGCCACCAAAACTTTTGTCAATAATTGCTGTTTCATGATTTTTTCACTGTGTTTTTATGAGATTCGGCACAAAAATCACCGAATGCTGCGATAACACCCTTGACACGCCTGTTCGTTACAACTCCGCTGACTTGGGAATTATGTGATTCGCGACTTGACCAGAAACCAGTTTTTTTTACGAAAACACTTCGTTGCAGCCCTTATGCCTGGTTGAAAAACCCGGTTTTTTTGCTCTTGATGCGTAAGTTTTGATATTGTTCGCGACTTGCACGTTCCCTCTAACCGCGATTTCGGCGCTGTTAAAAAAGCGCTCCGAAGCCGAGCTTAAAATGCGCGCGCCAGTCGGAATTCTGTCCTCATTACTACTAATCAAACTCAGGCTTTTACCAACCGGAAAGAGGTTTTTCACCTCAGACCTTGGAAGGGATCGAGTTGCAACGGTACATCACACCACTGACAAGGTATTTGATATCACTTACGAGCTGGGTCGCGAGCTTGCTCTGCTGAGACAGGGATAGTGCAGGGTTACACCCCTCTTACCTGATCTAACACTAAAATCCCGGTATTAACAAGAACTCTTAACTTGTTTTCATCTCCGTACTGCGGGAAATACTTCTAAGTGAGTGTAATCAGGGTCTAAGTGCTTTCTACCACCAAAATTTACCCTCCATACACTGACGTTTAGTAGAGTATTAAAAACTATGAACCGTATCTGCAAACAGTTAGGATATTTAGGCGTTTGGTTAATTTTGATGGGCGGTAGCAGTTGTTCTAGCTCCGATGCAGCTACCTCAACCGAAAACCAAAGGCAACTCTCAGCAAGCGCCCCTCAGTTCCAACACCTACAGCTAACGGGAAATCAAATTGAGGCTCGATCGAGTCAATTAACGCAGCCTTCTAACTCGGTTGCCTCAGTTTTAGGCAGTGCTGCCCTCTCAGAAAATACTGCCACCGTTACGGTTTATAAGGTAGATAATTTGTGTCAAACTTTGAAGCCGGAAACAGTTACAGGTCCAGAGAACCAGTTAATGTCATCGGCGGTTAATGAAGTGTTAAAGCAGCAGATTTTCGATAGTCTTGGTTTGGCTGGTTATCGCCTCAAGATCGATCGCGACCTCGGAATAGCTACCGTGGATCTGCGAGCATCGGGAAATTCGCGGCAGAAATTGCAAAATCTGTCGAGTTGTCAGATGTTAGCTTTGTTCGGCGGCCTGCGCCAAACTTTAACCAATTATGCTCCTTGGCAAGTCAAAAATGTGCGTTTTACAGAGCTTGGAGAGGACATTTTGAACACGGTTAAAGAATAAGCTATTAAAATTATTGGAGATGAGACTTACGCAATTATCCCCTTAAAAACAAGGGTTGGGAGGGATTAAATAAACCTTCAAACCCTTTGAGGTTTTTTGATGCTGCTAAGTCCTGTGACCAAAACCCCGGTAATTCCTATGACACTACCTGACGGCCCCAAAAGCCCCCGCTTCGTGCAGCTAATTCAATGGATTGGCGATCCCCTGACATTCATGGATAAATGTGCCAAACAATACGGCGACATTTTCACAGTTCAAGTGAACAACGGGAAACCATTGGTGATGATCCACCACCCCCAAGCTGTCCAAGAGATGCTCAATAGCAGCGCGTTTCACGCTCCAGGCCGCCTGAACAGCCTCCTCAAACCCCTGCTGGGAGAACAATCCATGTTTCTCCTCTCAGGAGAAAGGCACAAACGCCAGCGCCAATTATTGATGCCACCCTTTCACGGGGAACGGATGCGGAATTACGGTCAACTAATTTGCGATATAGCTCAAGATGTTGCCAGCAAGTGGTCGGTCGATCGACCTTTTGTGGCCCGCAGCGCGATGCAGGAAGTCACCATGCGGGTAATATTGCAAGCTGTCTTCGGCATGGATGACGGGCCGCGGTTACAAGCACTCAGACCACTACTTGCCTCAGTCGTCGATATGACCAACTCTCCCCTGCGATCGAGCATACTGTTTTTCGGCTGGATGCAGCAAGATTGGGGCTCTTGGAGTCCTTGGGGACGCATGAAACAGCGGCAGCGGAAAGTTGACGCACTCATCGACGCGGAAATTGAAGAACGCAGACAGCAACCAGACGCCAGCCGCACCGACATTCTCAGCTTAATGATGGCCGCGCGCGACGAAAACGGGCAACCAATGACGAAGGAAGAATTGCGCGACGAGTTGATGACGCTGCTGCTGGCAGGCCACGAAACCACAGCAACGGCCCTAGCTTGGGCGTTTTACTGGATTCACAGTTTGCCCTCGGTGCGCCAGAAGTTGCTGCAAGAATTGGACAGTTTGGGGGAAAATCCCGACCCGATGGAGATTTTCCGCTTACCTTACCTGAGTGCTGTTTGTCAGGAGACGCTGCGAATTTACCCCGTGGCAATGCTGACGTTTTCGCGAGAAGTTCTCACGCCCGTGGAACTGATGGGATATCAACTCGAACCGGGCACGGTTGTCATCGCCTCGATTTATTTGACCCACAGACGGGAGGATTTGTATCCAGAACCGCTGCAATTTAAACCGGAACGGTTTTTGGAGAGGCAATTCTCGCCTTACGAGTATTTGCCCTTTGGAGGCGGCAGCCGGCGCTGTATCGGCTTGGCGCTGGCGCAGTTGGAGATGAAACTGGTGCTGGCAACCATTTTGCGGGATTTCGACCTAGTATTGGCCGAGAAAAAGCCCGTACAGGCCAAACGCCGAGGGGTGACTATAGGGCCTGCCGGCGGCGTGCGGATGGCCCTGCTGGGGCGGCGGATGTCGCAGCAGAAGCGTGAACCTGTTGTTAGTGGGGTTTAAAGTCGCAGCAGTTGCAGCGGGCGATCGAACTTTCAGCTTTGAGTGCAAACAATTTAGCGAGAATGTGCGATCGTCCGCCAATGCCACCATTTTTTGTAGCCCCCGCTACAGATAAATAGCTAGAATCCTTGACCTGTAAGCCTCCCCCCTCTCAATTTTCAAATTCTCAGTCTAAAATAGTATGAACCTCGCAAACACAGCCTGAAAGCAAAAGTGGGTGATTGCAATAGTCCTCTTGATATCTCAAAAGCCTCCCTGCCATACTGTAAAAACATATGCATACCCTGTTATTCAGCAAGGTCGGAAGCGCGTTGGCATTGCCTGCAATCTTCCGGCCTCTTTATTTTTTGGGCTACTTCCGGCATTGGGTACAAGATGCAGAAGGGAAGGCAAAAATATAAATTCTCCCCCTGTTCCCCTCTGCCCCTCTCCGCAATCTAGAGCTTCTGCCTCTAATTCCCATAGAATCCGACAGCAAGTTTAAGGAATCACTAAGGAATAATTAATAACTTGTTAAATCAGCTCCTTTTGCCCTTCTCTCAATCTTCTGTTTTCAGAAATTCCGATACCGAGACAGACTTCGGGAGACTATCCAGATCCTGAATTTCGCTTTCGTGGGCAAAAAACTCGACTTCTTTGTCGTCAATCTGGATCTGATAGCTAGCGGTAGCTGTCACAACCCGTCGCTTTTTTTTATCTTCTATTAAAACCCAACACACGACAGGTCTTACCCATCTCTCAACGTGCTGGTTTTGCTTCGTACTCCCAAAGGCATACCAGCCTTTAGCTTCAATAATTTGAAGCACTTTAAACTCGTTATTTGCCATATATCTCTATCGCGTTAACTTCAGTATTCTTCTTAGATAGAACGGCTAGCTTGCTAAGCAGGGCAAAGGTTTGACCATCCCAAGCCTCACTTGATAACCTGATTTTTTGTCAGGGAAAGCGGGTTGACAAGGCCTTGTCTGCGTTGTTGCCTGCTAAATTTAGTGGGATCTTTTTGTACTCTCCCACAATTACCGTCAAGTATCTATACCGCATCCTCAAAAATTATTCTCGCATTAGCCTCAACAGCAGCCAACTAGACCTTAGCTAGCTGCATCTAAGTGGAGGCCAACTGCTTCTAACGCCTGGTTGGTGAGAGCGATCGGCATACAATCCTGTTAAGAGTTTTTGCTGCAATCAACTATCATCTTTACCCGATGGGGTAAAACTTAACTAGAGGTTGCCGCTTTCAATTCTAAGCCTCGGCGCGCCTAATTCCTAATTAATTGTATGGTGTAGTTGATAATTGCCCAACCGTCGATCGCACTAAACTACCGTGTCTGACTCTTCAATTACCGTCACAGTTAAACTGTTCGCCGCCTTCGGTGAAGCCTACGGCGTTTCGGAACTTACATTAGAACTTCCTCCCGAAACCCCAGTGTCTCAAGTGCTCGAAAGCTCGATCGCCCAACATCCTCAATTAGAACAATGGCGCGATCGCACCCGCTTCGGCCTCAACCTGGAATTCGTCTCCCCCGACACCATCCTCCAAGACGGCGACGAAGTTGTACTCATCCCCCCCGTCAGCGGCGGGTAGGCTAAGTTGGTTAATCTGAAATGTTGCACCATTCTCAATAAGCTTTTTATGAACAGGCAAGATGCCTGTTCCACAAGAAAATTCATCTCTTGTGGAACAGGCATCTTGCCTGTTCTTGAGAAGGGTGCAATATCTCAGTTAATCAAAAATTCGAGGTTTTGTAGTTGTGTTCGATCGCACGACTGCCCAATTCTTAGCCCAAAAAAGATTTATTAAGTTTTGTAACAATTTCTTCGGCAAATCATCCTTGAGCTCGATCGGGCTGGCGTGCGGGCCTGACAATCTGGATTAAGAGCCCGATCGTGAAAACAACTCAAATCCTTGTGGTGTGGGCGTCCCGCCCCCCCAAATATCAAAGTTAAATACACCACTTTTTAATTGAAAAATCAATCCCGACTAAAAAAATCGGGTATGGTTGACGCACTAATTTGAGCGTGGTATTCTGCGAAAAGAATTAACAAACATCGCAAAACTAGAGAGTTGAGCTATGACCCAGGCGACCAGAACCCAATCCACAGCAGCAACCTTCACAGCCCTCAAATGTAAAGAATGCGGCGAAGAGTACGAACTCCAAGCCAAGCACGTCTGCGATTGCTGTTTTGGCCCGCTTGAAGTCAAGTACGACTACGACGCCATCCGCCGCAGCGTCACTCGCCAAACCATCGCAGCCGGCCCCAACTCGATCTGGCGCTACCGCGCATTTTTACCAGTCGCTACAGATAACGTCATCGATGTCGGCACTGGGATGACTCCTCTATTAAAATCCCACCGCTTGGCGCGCCGCCTCGGTCTAAAAAATCTTTATATTAAAAACGATGCCGTCAATATGCCCACTCTCAGCTTTAAAGACAGAGTGGTGTCAGTCGCCCTCAGCAGAGCCAGAGAATTGGGTTTCACAACGGTATCCTGTGCCAGCACCGGCAATTTAGCTAACTCCACCGCTGCGATCGCCGCCCACGCCGGACTCGACTGCGTAGTCTTCATCCCCTCCGACTTAGAAGCAGGCAAAGTCCTAGGCACTCTGATTTACAATCCAACTGTCATGGCAGTTCACGGCAACTACGATCAAGTTAACCGCCTCTGTTGCGAAGTCGCCAATACACATGGCTGGGGATTTGTCAATATCAACTTGCGTCCCTACTATTCCGAAGGCTCAAAAACCCTCGGCTACGAAGTTGCCGAACAGCTAGGCTGGCAATTGCCCGATCACATCGTCGCTCCCCTCGCCTCCGGCTCTTTGTTCACAAAAATTTACAAAGGTTTTCAAGAATTCATCGAAGTCGGTTTAGTTGATGAAAAGAAAGTCCGATTCAGCGGTGCCCAAGCTGACGGCTGTTCCCCCATCGCCCAAGCCTTCCGCGAAAACCGTGATTTCGTGAAACCGGTGAAACCGAATACAATTGCTAAGTCGATCGCGATCGGCAATCCAGCCGACGGTATGTACGCCTTGGAAATCGCTCGCAAAACCAACGGCAACATTGAATCCGTCAGCGACACCGAAATCATCGAAGGCATGAAACTGCTAGCAGAAACTGAAGGCATATTCACAGAAACCGCAGGCGGCACGACCATCGCAGTCTTGAAGAAACTCGTAGAAGCAGGTAAAATCAATCCCGATGAAACCACCGTCGCTTACATCACCGGCAACGGTTTGAAAACGCAAGAAGCAGTTCAAGGCTACATCGGCGAACCCATCACCCTCGAACCGAAACTAGAAGCGTTCGAGCGCGCCCTAGAACGCGCCCGCACCCTGGAACGCTTGGAATGGCAACAAGTTTCGGTTTAATAGTCATTAGTCATCAGTCATTAGTCATTAGTTATTAGTTATTAAGCTGTTGACTACTGACTGAGGACTACTGATTAATAGTCATCAGTCATTAGTCATTAGTTATTAGTTATTAAGCTGCTGACTACTGACTAAGGACT
>NZ_JAUBTL010000011.1:0-10330 GCF_036702475.1 Microcoleus sp. D2_18a_B4 | reverse complement strand
AGGACTACTGATTAATAGTCATCAGTCATTAGTCATTAGTTATTAGTTATTAAGCTGCTGACTACTGACTAAGGACTACTGACTAAGGACTGCTGACTACTGACTAAGGACTACTGACTACTGACTACTGACTACTGACTACTGACTACTGACTACTGACTACTGACTACTGACTACTGACTAAGGACTAAAAAAATGACCGTCAAAGTTTTAATTCCCACTCCCCTGCAAAAATTTACCAACAATCAAGCCACCATCGAATGCGCCGGCGATAACATTTCCGAACTAATTGAATCGCTGGAAACAAATTGTCCCGGCATCAAAAAAAGCCTGTGCGACGAAAAGGGAGAACCCCGCAGATTTCTCAACTTCTACGTCAACAGCGAAGACATCCGCTTTTTGGATGGCTCAAAAACAGCCCTCCAAGATGGCGATGAAGTCAGCATTGTTCCAGCAGTTGCTGGTGGCTGATTAATTTTAAAATAAACGTAAGTGAACGCAGATAGATTTAAATAACTATCTGCGTTCACTTGCGTTTATTTACGGTTTAAAAACTACTCCTTCCCTAACCGAGAAAATCCTACAAATCCCGGATTAGGTAAGTAGCTGCTTCCTGAAATACATCGAGTCGCAACTCTTCCATCTTGACAAGTTTAAATGTCTTAGCAAAATAGATCTCATATCAAATCCGTTGACATCGGAATGATTCATCTGTCTCTTCCGTTTCTCTGTCTCCTCTGCGCCCTCTGCGGTTTAATCATTCCAATAGAAGCGGAATTCCTATCAGGAGTTACGTCGCTCTATACTGACATTTTTGAGGTGGAGCTACTTATGAAATCAAATCTAGGTTTGTAGTTGCGCTTGGGCGTCCAAGCGCAACTACAAACCTAAAACTCCTTTCTTGGTTCGGAGTGCGTCCGAGAATTATCGCACTAGGAAGCTGCCCTTGCAGCAGTCCGGGGACGGCGCCGGCCCGTCACCTGATTTGCAGGAGATGGCAAGGATGGCGATGATGGCAAGGATGGCGATGATGGCGATGATGGTGATGATGACGATGATGGCGATGATAATAGCTTAGGTGCTTCCAGGGAACCTGGAGATACTGCTGCTTTTTCCGATCGCACTGCTTCTTCTGGAATTTGCATCAGGAATACCAGCAGCGGATTGCTTTGAAGTTCCCGGCGCATCACTCGCTGAATTGCTTTTTCTATTTGGGTTTGCACTCCTACCCAGTCAATGTCAACTTGCGAGTCAGCAGTGGCGGGTTTGACAAATTCTGACCAGCGATCGCTCAAAACTGTTTCAATGGTTTGAGTGATTAATTTGATCACCTCGGCGCGATCGGCTGATGTCACTACACCTTTCAAGTGAACTTCTGGTTTGGCAACTAATTTGCCTTCCCAATTCAAAGCCGCCGCTACAGTTACAACGCCATCTCCCGCCAACTGCTGACGTTCCTTGAGGACGCTGGCTTTGACAACCCCCGATCGAGAAGAATCTACCAATTCAATTCCTGAAGGCACTTGACCAGCGACTCGCATTGAATTTTCAGTTAATTCTACGACATCGCCGTTATCAATAACCACCATATTGCTAGCGGGAATGCCCATGCTTTGAGCCGTCTTGGAGTGCTGGATCAGCATCCGGTGTTCCCCGTGTACTGGCAAGAAGAACTTGGGACGAGTCATGTTAATCATTAACTTTTGGTCTTCTTGACAGCCGTGGCCGGAAACGTGAATGCCTTTGTCGCGGCCGTAAACCACGTGTGCTCCCAGCATCATCAGTTTATCGATCGTGTTTACCACTGCGATCGTATTTCCCGGAATCGGATTAGCCGAGAAAATGACTGTATCGCCCTTTCTGATTTTCAGTTCGTGATGTTCGCCGTTAGCAATGCGAGTCATCGCCGCCATCGGTTCGCCTTGGGAACCCGTAGTTAAAATCAGTACCTTGTCTTCAGCCAAATTGCGGATTTCTTTCAGAGGTTTGAAAATACTATCTTCGCATTTGATGTAGCCGAGATTGCGGCAGTGAGCGATGACGTTAAGCATCGACCGGCCAACCACTCCGACATACCGATTGTTTTTCTTAGCCAAGTCCAAAACAATTTGCAATCGGTGTACCGACGAAGCAAAAGTCGTCAGCAGCACTCTTCCCGGTGCTTGAGCGATAATTCTGTCTAAATTCGGCGCCACAGAACTTTCCGAAGCGGTAAAACCGGGAACTTCCGAGTTAGTAGAATCGCTGATCAAGCACAGCACGCCTTTCTCGCCGTACTCGGCTAGCTTTTGCAAATCAAAATGCTCGCCGTCTACAGGAGTGTGGTCAATTTTAAAGTCTCCGGTGTGGATCACAATTCCCACGGGAGTGTGAATTGCCACAGTAAAACTGTCGGCCATCGAGTGAGTGTTGCGGATGTATTCGACTAAGAAATTCTTGCCAATTCTGACAGTATCCCTGGGTCGAACCGTTCTCAATTCAGTGCGGTGAGACACTCCGGCTTCTTCGAGTTTTCCGGCTAGCAAAGCCATCGCCAAACGGGGGCCGTAGATGACCGGAATTTCAAATTGTTTGAGGTGATAAGGGATACCACCTATGTGGTCTTCGTGACCGTGAGTCACGATCATACCTTTAATTTTGTGGCTGTTTTCCCGCAGGTAAGTCATGTCTGGAAGGACAATATTTACCCCGTGCATTCCATCTGTCGGGAACGCTAAACCGGCATCTAAAAGAATGATTTCGTCGCCGTACTCGAACACACAAGTGTTTTTACCGATTTCGTGCAGCCCGCCGAGGGGAATAACTTTTAGAGCAGATGCAGTTGTATTTTTGATCATGCGTATCCTTTGTTAGTTATTTTTGTTATTGGTCTGTTAACTGTTGACTGTTGACTGTTGACTGTTGACTGTTGTCTGTCGTCTGTCGCCTACTGTCTAGACCTCTCCAATAATCCCTGTGGAACAGGCATCCTGCCTGTTCAAGACAAGCTTTTTGGGAGGTTTTTATCTGTTGTTCGTTGATGGGGGCGATTTTTTCCAAGATATTTGTGGAAAACTCCCCTACGGGGTTTTACTATCCCCTACAGTCAGTTGTCTTTTGCCTTCAGTCTTTAATCCTCAGTCTTTATTTTTTGACTGTTAGCTAATTACTAACAGTTAATTACTAATGACTAATGACTAACAACTAATGACTTATCACAACCAATATTCAGTTGTCTGAAAACTCGTTCTCGCTCGTCTAGCTAGCTGATACTGCTGCTAGCTGACTCAGTACGTCCTTTAACTTTTGAGTTACCTCAACGGGCGGATCGCACAGGGGCGGACGGGTGGAGCCTACATCCCAGCCTTGAAGTTTGAGAGCTGTCTTGACGGGAATGGGATTTGTGGTGAGAAAAAGAGCTTTAAACAGGTCAAAAAGTTGCAAGTGAATCTGGGTAGCGACTTGAACTTGACCGGCCTCGAAAGCTTTGATCATCTGTTGCAGTTGCTCTCCTACCAGATGGCTGGCTACGCTAACTACACCAGATCCTCCTACCGCCAACATTGGCAAAGTTAGGGAATCATCTCCAGAATAGATGGCAAATTCAGGGGATGTCAAGCACCGAATTTGACTTGCTTGATCCAAGTTGCCACTGGCTTCTTTTACGGCCACAATGTTGGGGATTTCTGCCAATCTAGCCACCGTCTCCGGCAACATATTCTGACCAGTGCGACCGGGGATGTTATATAACATTATAGGCAATTCTGGAGCAGATTGCGCGATCGCCCGAAAATGATTATATAAACCTTCTTGCGGCGGCTTGTTGTAATAAGGAACCACCTGCAAACAACCATCTAACCCTAGTTTAGCTGCTTTTTGGGTAGCTGCTACTGCTTCTGAAGTAGAATTCGATCCGGCTCCTGCGATTACCAACGCCTTACCGGCCACCGCCTTTTGTACCACCTGAAATAATTCGTACTCTTCATCCCAGGTCATAGTGGGAGACTCGCCAGTAGTGCCGCACACTACCAAGCTATCTGTACCGCGATCGGCTAAATGAACTGCCAATTTTTCTGCTACCGCATAGTTAACGCTGCCGTCTTCCTTAAACGGCGTAATCATTGCAGTCAGAACCCGTCCAAACTTTACCACACTTTCTCCGATTTTAGACTGTTGATGTTTGATTTTAAATTTTTGATTTCAGATGAAAGGTTGATCTAAAATCCCCAATTTCAATTTCCCCCTTGCCAGGGTTCCCCCTAAGTAGAAGCCGCCGCCACTTGGGTTCGCAACAAATCTTTTTGGGCCAGCAACTCAGCTATCTGCACCGCATTTAAAGCCGCCCCTTTGCGAATTTGATCGCCCGACAGCCACATTTCCAACCCGCAGGGGTGAGAAATATCTTGGCGAATCCTGCCAACTAACACGTCATCCTTACCGCTGGCCTCGACAGGCATCGGGAAATAATTAGCTTGCCAGTCTTCTACCAGCTTAACCCCGCTTGCCTGCTTTAAGATTTCCCTGGCCTCGATCGCGCTAAAAGGCTCTGCAAACTCTAGATTAATCGCTTCCGAATGAGCCCGCAGTACGGGAACCCGCACACAAGTTGCCGTAATTTTAATCTCGTCCGTACCAAATATCTTCCGAGTTTCGTTTACCATTTTCATTTCTTCTTCACAATACCCCAAATCATTAATCGGGGTGTTGTGCGGAAACAAATTAAATGCTAAGGGGTATGGAAATATATCTGTTTTGGGCGTTTCCCCCTGCAAAATTGCTCTTGCTTGAGCTTTCATTTCCTCCATTGCCCTCGCCCCCGCCCCGCTGGCAGACTGGTAAGTTGCTACAACGATGCGCTGTATCGGCCTAACTTTGTGAAGTGGCCAAACGGCAACTGCCATCAAAATAGTCGTGCAGTTGGGATTAGCAATTATACCTCGGTGAGCTGCCGCCGCTTGGGGATTGACTTCGGGAACCACTAGCGGTACGTTCGCATCCATGCGGAAGGCGCTAGAATTGTCAATTACCACGGCTCCGGCTGCCACTGCTTGCGGAGCCCATAATTTAGAAGTAGAGCCGCCGGCAGAGGCGAGCACCAGATCTACGTTATCAAACGATCGCGCCGAAACTGCTTCGACCGGCAGCATCTCGCCGCCAAAAGGCAAAGTTGTGCCTGCTGAACGTTCCGAAGCCAGCAGCTTCAAGTTAGAAATCGGAAAACTCCTGCTGTGCAAGAGTTCTAGCAACTCGGCTCCGACTGCGCCGGTAGCTCCTAAAATGGCAACTCGATAGGATTGAGACAAATTACTTTCCTCCACAAATTAAAGTCTAAACGATCGAAATCAAAAATTTAAATAACTGCAATTCTCAATATCAAACTTAATTAATGTTATGCGACATCAGGAGCATGAGAGGATAGCAATGGTGCAGTTAAGCGAAAAGGCCGATCGAACTTCCCGATCGATCCGTGCGATCGTACCCAATGCCAGTTTAGCATCTTTTGCCGCTCGCCCACGCCCAATCCGCATCCGGTTAAGTTTTGCGATATATCTGCATTTTCGCAGGCGCATCCATTGACTTTGACTGGCCGCAGAGACCGGCAAGATTGACATCACAGGGCGATATGTGCTATGGTGCATCGGCAATTAGTGGACTTAACCTCCACATTCCTAGCAGCAAAAGCTAGTATCCTCAAACCAAAACTATTTGGCAAGAGCCAAAAAAGTAGCCGGCAATGACTTACAGTCTTATCCGGTAAAGGTGTTGTAGTTGTGCCGTTACGAGTCAAAGCGTACAAAATTAAAATGCAGGCAAAGTCAGATTTGTATGTATTTTATCAAGGAAATTGGGTCTAAAACCCTGTCCTTCTAGGACGGCTTTAATTTCTTAAATCCCTTCCTAAAAGTCAGGAAATTTCTAGTATTCTAGAGTAGTCAAGGTTAAACTCCTGCGCCCTAGTGCATAAAAACAGTTAACGACACACTTTGGCGCGTAAACCGGGGGACTCAGAGCGGCGAAAACTCTATAAACAGCTAGGGGCTTAACACAGTTCCTTTAACCAGAGAAACAAACTATTTAGTCTTGTTAAGTAGGGTAGGGCATACCCGAACTCTAGGTAAATATCCTAGTACGCTTTTGGAGATAGACCAAGAAGGGATGACTGCGAATCAGGCTCGTTAATTGGTAGGATTTCTACGGTTAAAAAGTTTGAGGATTGCCGAAAGGACGCAACATTTTAAGGTCAGTCGCTGAATTAAGAATCCCTGTCCTTTAGGTCAGGGAGTGTCAATACACTATTGTTAAATATCAAAAAAGCCGATGAAAGTAACCCAGGAAAAACTTCCAGCTAGCCAAATTGGTCTGGAAATCGAAGTACCGTCAGAAAAGTCAAAACAAGCTTACGAGCAAGTAATTAAACAATTTGCTCGCGAGGTTAGTATTCCTGGGTTCCGCAAAGGCAAAGTTCCCCGTCAAGTTTTGCTACAGCGCCTAGGCCAGAGTCGTTTGAAGGCGACGGCTTTGGAAAATTTGATTAATGATTCCCTGCAAAAAGCCCTCGAACAAGAAAAAATTGCCGCAATTGGCAGTTTTGAACTTCGCACCGAGTTTGAAGAATTACTAGCTAAGTTCGATCCAGAACAGCCTCTGATTTTTTCGGCGAAGGTTGATGTACAACCCGAAGTGAAACTGGGTCAGTACACAGGTTTGCAGCTTCAAGCAGAAGAAGCTAAGTATGATGAGGCTCAGGTAGATGAGGTACTGGCAAAATATCGATCGGACAAAGCTACTTTAATCCCCGTAGAAGGCCGGCCGGCTCAGTTGGGAGACACGGCTTTGGTTGATTTCTCCGGTAGATTTGCGGAAGCACCCGAAGGCGAAACTCCCGCAGAAATTCCTGGCGCTCAAGCAGAAGACTTTCAAGTAGAATTATCGGAAAATCAGTTTGTACCGGGCTTTATCCAAGGCATGATCGGGATGAATCCAGGAGAAACTAGAGAAGTTTCTGTGCAGTTCCCAGATGAGTATAGCAGTGAAGAATTAGCGGGGAAACCTGCCGTCTTTACGATTACTCTCAAAGAACTTAAGGAAAAAGAATTGCCGGAGTTGGACGACGACTTCGCCCAAGAAGTCAGCGAGTTTGAAACTTTAGCAGAACTGCGCGAATCGCTCGAAACTCGGTTTAAAGCCGACCAAGAAAACAAGACATCAGCTAATAAGGAAAAAGCTATATCAGCAGCCCTCGCGCAGCTAATAGAAGTGGAAATTCCCGAAACAATGCTCGATCGCGAAATCGATTATTTGTTGAATCAACAAGCCCTCCAATTGAAAAATTACGGCATAGATATCAACCAACTGTTTACCGAAGAAAATATGGGCCCGATGCGGGAACGCTCGCGCCCGGAAGCAATCGATCGGCTCAAGCAGACTCTAGCTCTGGCAGAAGTAGCCAAGCTGGAATCCTTATCTGTTGAACCAGCAGAAGTAGCAGCAGAAGTAGCAAAAATCAGAAAGCAGTTTCCCAAAGGAGATTTTGACCCCCAAAGGTTGCAGGAATTTGTAGCAGAAGACTTGCTCAAACAAAAAACCCTGAAATGGTTGGAAGAAAAAGGAACAATCGAACTCGTACCAGAAGGCTCACTGACTCCTGCCGCAGAAGAATCTGATGCAGATGCAGATGATGCAGATGATGCAGAAACTTCAGAAGCAGCCACAAGCGTCGAAGTTGAAGTTGTAGGCGAAGATTAGGGCGCAGAATCAAAGTAGTAGGGACACCGCACGCCAGCCCTTCTTCGTGTCAACAAACACGTTAAACCCGCAGTCCGGCAGGGGTTTAAACCCCTGCCGGACTAGCGGGTCCACTGGTGGACTTGGCGGGCTGAAAGCTTAAGTGGACACTAATGGGGTATTGGAGTGTCCCTACGGCGGGGATCGATCGGGGGTATCTGAAGTGCGATCGAATTTTACGTTAAATGTCGAGCTACTGTTGAATTTGGGTTAAATAGTCACAAGATTTTTGCTCGACTATACCCAATGCCCAATGCCCCATTCCCCATTCCCCATTCCCCATTCCCCCGATATCTGTTCAGAAGAGGCATAATAGTTAAAAGCTGGCGGCTTAATTTAAAGCTTTCATCAGCAGCAGCAAATAGTCTAGAATCCTTGACTGGTGTCTTATGGTTGTATCTCAATCTTCCAATTACCTAATTACAAGCTATAACGATTTTGATGTCAGTTCCAGCCCCAGCAATGTAGTGCCGATGGTACTAGAACAGTCGGGGATGGGCGAGCGGGCCTTTGACATTTACTCGCGCTTGCTGCGGGAGCGAATTGTGTTTTTAGGAACTCCCGTAACCGACGAAGTTGCTGACTCAATAGTGGCTCAGCTATTGTATCTAGATGCCGAAGACCCAGAAAAAGATGTCCAAATGTACATTAATTCCCCCGGCGGCTCGGTGACGGCCGGCATGGCAATTTATGACACAATGCAACAAATCCGCCCGGATGTGGTGACGATTTGTTACGGTTTGGCAGCGAGTATGGGCGCATTTCTGTTGACAGCAGGAGCCCACGGTAAGCGGATGTCTCTTCCGAGTTCCCGGATTATGATTCACCAGCCGCTTGGAGGCGCTCAAGGTCAAGCAGTGGATATTGAGATTCAAGCCAAAGAAATCCTTTATCATAAGCGTAAGCTGAATCAACTGCTAGCGCACCACACAGGTCAACCGATCGACAAATTAGAGGCGGATACAGAGCGCGACTTTTTTATGTCAGCCGAGGAAGCCAAAAATTACGGTTTGGTCGATCGAGTTATCGAAAAGGAAAACCTTCCGACGGCGGGAGAGAATGTCACTGCACTGAATTAAGAGGCTGTTATGTCTAAGTACGACTCCCATCTAAAATGTTCCTTTTGTGGCAAGTCTCAAGAGCAAGTACGCAAGTTGATCGCAGGCCCAGGGGTGTATATCTGCGACGAATGCGTTGACTTGTGCAATGAAATTTTAGATGAGGAGTTGTTTGATTCGAGTGCAGTACCCGCAGCGGCGGTGGCCCCGAAGCAGGAAACGACGCAAAAGCGCCGCGCTACTTCGGGCAAAAGTATGTCGATGAGCCAAATTCCCAAGCCGAGGGAAATTAAAAATTATCTCGACGAAAACGCGATCGGGCAAGATGAGGCGAAAAAGGTGCTCTCGGTGGCAGTTTATAACCACTACAAGCGCCTGAGCTTTATCCATGCCAAAAATAGCGGCAAGCACCCGCCGGAAGAAGTAGAACTGCAAAAATCGAATATTTTGTTAATCGGGCCGACGGGCTGCGGAAAAACTCTGCTGGCTCAGACTTTGGCGGATATGCTAGACGTGCCGTTTGCGGTGGCTGACGCGACGACGCTGACGGAAGCGGGCTATGTCGGGGAAGATGTGGAAAATATTTTGCTGCGGCTGCTGCAAGTGGCAGATATGGACGTGGAAGAGGCGCAGCGCGGAATTATTTATATAGATGAAATTGACAAAATTGCCCGCAAGAGCGAAAATCCTTCGATTACGCGGGATGTGTCTGGGGAAGGTGTGCAGCAGGCGCTGCTGAAAATGCTTGAGGGGACGATCGCCAATGTACCTCCCCAAGGTGGCCGCAAGCATCCCTACCAAGACTGCATCCAAATTGACACTAGCAATATCATGTTTATCTGCGGCGGTGCTTTTGTCGGTCTTGAGAAAGTGATAGAGCAGAGAACTGGCAAAAAGTCAATGGGTTTTATTCAGCCCGGAGAAGCTCAGCCGAAGGAAAAGCGGGCTGCTGATGTACTCAAGCAACTGGAACCGGATGATTTAGTGAAGTTTGGGATGATTCCTGAGTTTATTGGGCGGGTGCCGGTGGCGGCGGTGTTAGAGCCGCTGGATGAGGAAACGCTGATGGCGATTTTGACTGAGCCGCGCAATGCTTTGGTTAAGCAGTATCAAAAGCTGCTGAAGATGGATAATGTGCAGTTGGACTTTAAGCCAGAGGCGATTCGGGCGATCGCCCAGGAAGCATACCGCCGCAAAACTGGAGCGCGGGCGCTGCGGGGAATTGTCGAAGAATTGATGTTGGATGTGATGTACGAGTTGCCGTCGCGCAAGGATGTTGCCCGGTGTACGATTACTAAGGAAATGGTCGAGAAGCGATCGACGGCTGAGTTATTGGTACTTCCGTCTTCGTTGCCCAAGCCAGAGTCAGCTTAAAAGTTTTCACCAAAAAACTGGGTCTGAAGCCCCGTCCTTATAGGACGGCTTTACATTGAATTAAATCCCCTTTCGGGGTCGGAGAGGGAATTTTATGCAACCTCTCCGATTTTTGGGGAATGGTTGCCCCAAAC